>JALHNS010000084.1 GCA_022843445.1 Gemmata sp. | reverse complement strand
ACGCTCTTCCGATCTCGCGCCCGCCTTGCCCGTCGGCGAGCGCGACGCGCGCGCCGCTCGCGGTGGGTACGAGCGCGAAGGCGTCTTCGTTCGCGGGGTGGCCGCCCGCGGCGCTGAAGGTGAAGGTGCGAATCATGCCGCACCAGTGTAGCCGATTTACGCGGCCCGCGTGAGTGCCACCGACGAAGTGATGAAGCGTTCGAGAACCGCGAGCGTGCGCGCGGTCGCGCCCTGTTGGCGCGTCACCAACTCGCGGGCGGCAGCGCCCATTCGCGCGCGCAAGTCGGCATCGGAAAGGAGCCGCGCGAGTTCGAGTTCGAGAGCGTCTGCGTCCGGGACCATCACAGCGCCGCCTTCTTCAATGAGGCGCTTCGCGGCGTCTTTGAAGTTCCAGACGTGTGGCCCGAACGCACACGGTACGCCGTAGCCCGCGGGTTCGATCATGCTTTGGCCCCCGCGAATGCCGTCCAAACTGCCGCCGGTGAAGCCGACGTCCGCGAGGCCCCATGCCGCGCCGAGTTCGCCCACGGTATCGAGCAGCACCACCGCAGGCATTTCGGGCAGCGGTTCGCTCACACGCGACCGCCGCACGAACGGCAGCCCGCTGGCTTCGACCAACCGCGCCACTTCCGCGAAGCGGTCCGGGTGTCGCGGAACGAGGATCAGTCGCAAGTGCGGGAACCGCTCGCGCAGCCGCGCGAAGGCGCGCAAGATCAGCGCTTCTTCCGGGGCGTGCGTGGACCCGGCGAGGAGGATGCAACCTACCCCCCCCGGCCCCCCCTCCCTAAAGGGAAGGGGGGAGATGGACGCAGACGCCTCGCTGCGCTCGGCGTCCGAAGAATCAGCGCCTTCGCCGTCGAGCGCAGCGAGACGACTCTCCCCCCTTCCCTTTAGGGAGGGGGGGCCGGGGGGGGTAGGTCGAACCACGCACGCGATCCCCAAAGCCAGCCGCAGCGCCGCGGTCGCGGGGGTGTCGCGCGGCTTCAGCGCGCCGTCGTACTTGATCGAGCCAGTTACCACCACCTTCTCTCGTGGCACGCCGAGCGCGACGAGCCGCTCCGCGTACTCGGCTTCCTGCACCGCGAACGCGCTCACGTTGCGGTACAGCAGCCGGCGCGCGACACCCGCGAAGCGGCGCAACCGGCGGTAGCTGCGCGGACTCATGCGCGCGTTCGCCACCACCACCGGTACACCGCGCTCGCGGGCCGCGGCGAGGAAGTTCGGCCACAGCTCGCTTTCGGTGAGCACCACGAGTGCTGGGTTCACACTGCGAAGTGCGGCGCGCACGGCCCATGTGAAGTCGAACGGCCACGCGATCACGTCGGCGTCCGCGAACCGCTTGCGGGCCTCCGCGAGGCCGGTGTCGGTGGTGGCCGACACGACGACGTGCCACTCCGGGTGCGCGCGGCGGAACGCGGGCACGAGCGTGCCGAGCAGGTTCACTTCGCCGACGCTGACGGCGTGAAACCACGCCACCGGCCGCGCGTCCGGGTTCCGCACGCGCACGCGACCGAGCAGCTTGGCCGCGAGTTCGGCGCGATACCGCCCGGTGCGAGCGGCCCGCCACGCGAGCCACGGCGACAGCGCGAACAGCGCGATCAGGTACACGAGATCGAGAATCATACCGGGCAGTCTACGCCAACCGGCCGACCGGCCGCAACCGCAGCGCGCTTGACGTGCGAGGAGTGGCGCGAGAGGATTTACAGTCAGGTTTGTGTTGGTCGTGTTCCTCAGCGCTCAACTTTCAGCGCTGGGTGAGTCGAACTACCAAGTTCAAACGGGGGTCGTGATGGGCACCGGTGTGGTGATTGGGTACGATCCCGGCGGCGACCGTGCGCACGGTCTCGCATTGTTGACACTCGAAAATGGTTGCATCCTCCGCCTCGATACGAGAACCTGCGAAACAACCGAAGCGGTCATCAGATACGTCGAGAACCAAGCGCCATTGCTCGCGTTGGGGGTTGATACGCTCACCTGTTGGAGTAGTGGCGGTGGAGGTTGGCGACCCGCGGATCGTTGGTTACGACAAAAATACCCGTCGATTCAAAAGAGCGTGATGACTCCCAACGGGCTTGCGGGTTCAATGGGGCTCAATGGCATGAGCCTTCTGCTGTCAGTGCGAGCAAAGAACCCGAGTATCACTGTCATCGAAACACATCCGAAAGTTCTTTACTGGGCACTCAAGAAGAAGAAGTACAACTACGCAGGTGACAACGAGGATATGGACCGAGTCTTATCCGACGCGACTGGAATAGCTGTGAAGACAAGCAACGAGCACGAGTGGGATGCAGCTATTTCGGCTTTCGCTGCTGTGAACGGACTACTTGGGTGCTGGACGAATGACCTTCACGCTCTACCGACGGGATCAACCGAACGCCTCGTCACTCCGTGCGGTGCGACGAACTACTTCTGGCCCGAGTCGTAATCGAACGCGGTTGCAGCGAGCTTCGCACAGTTGGGGACCACCTAATTCCGCTTCGCCAACTGGCCTAGCGGCCATTCCGCGCTCGCGGTATGCCCGGCGGCGTGGGAAGTGTTTCGCGCTATTTGCGGTTCGCGCTGGTGGCGGTTGCGTGCTGGTTCGCGCCTCAGGCGCGGGCCGCCGAGGCCCCGGCGCACCTGCCGCGGTACGATCTCGACATCAGCTTCGAGACGGACCCGCACCGGGCCGTCGTGCGCGAGCGCGTCACGTGGACCAATCGCACCAAGAATCCCGTTTCGCAGCTCGCGTTCAACTTCTACCCGCACTTTAAAGTGCCCGCGGGCGATGCGCTGCTGTTCGCCAAAACCCTTGAGTTGCTACGGTTGCAGCCGTCGCTCGGCATTGACCGCGACGGGCTGATGGGCGACGTGAAAGCCGCGCGCCTCATCGTGCCCAACGGCGAACCGGTCACGCTCAGTTGGAGCTACGAAGAGAAGAACCCGACCACGCTGCGGTTCGATCTGCCAACGCCGGTGAAGCCCGGTGAAACGGTGGTCGCGGAGCTGGTGGTGGAAGTGCGCCTGCCCAACAAGCAGGGCCGGTGGGGCCGGTTCGACGGCGTCACGTACCTCACCAACGCGGTCCCGCTGCTCGCGGTGTGCGACGACACCGGGTGGAAGCCCATGCCGTTCGTGCCGTGGCACCAGCCGTGGTACAACGAAGCCGGCCACTTCCACGCGGTCGTTACGGTGCCCGCGAACGAACTCGTCGCGTGCTCGGCCGTGCCCAAGAGCGAAACGAAACTCGACGACGGGCGGAAGCGCATCGAGTACGAGCCGTTCGTCGGCCGCGACTTCGCGGTGCTCGCGTCGGCGCGGTACCGCGAGTTCACCAGTTCGTGCAAACTGCCGGACGGCCGCACGGTCGCGCTCAAGTGCCTCGCGTTCCCCGAACACGAGTTCTACGCCACCGAAATTCTGAAGATCGTCGGCGACGCGATCCCGGTGTACTCGAAGTGGTTCGGGGCGTACCCGTATGCGCAGTTCACCGTCGCGGAGTCGTACTTCGGGTGGAACGGCAACGAGTGCGCCGGCCTCGTGATGGTGGACGAGCGCATCTTCGGCGCGCCGCACCTCGCGCGCAACTACGTCGAATACCTCGTGTCGCACGAGACGTGCCACCAGTGGTGGTACAACCTCGTCGGCACGAACGGCTATTCCGAACCGTTCATGGACGAAGGCGCGGCCGCGTACTTCACGCACAAACTCATCGACCAGAAGCGCGGCAAGAACAACGAGTTTCTGGAATGGCCGGGCGCGCTCAAGTGGCTGCCGAACATCAAGCGGGAGAACTACCGCTACGGCACGATGTTCCACTCGATCCGCAACAACGAGATGACGCCCGCGGCCCAAGACCTGCCGCAGTACAAGCACCTCATCGGGCTGTTCACCGGCGCGTACGATCGCGGGTCCAAAGTGTTCGGCATGATCGAGGACCGCCTCGGCGAGGCCGAATTCATGGCGTTCATGGCGGGCGTGGTGAAGAAGTATTCGTGGCGCATTCTCACCGCCAAAGACCTGCGCGCAGAGTTGGAAGCGCACACCGGCCGCGACTGGGGCGAGTTCTTCGAGCGGTGGGTGTTCGGCACCGGGCTGACCGATTGGCAGGTCGAGCGCGTGACCGTCGATACCGAAGGCCCGCGCGTGCGCGTCCCCGCGCTGACGACCGGCGCGATGATGCAGCGCAGCAGGGTTTCGGCCGTCGTGAAGCAGGACCGCGAGTTCACCGAGCCGACCGTCGTCGCGTTTTCGCGCGGGAACACCGTGGTGCGGGTGCCGGTCGGCCCGCTGAACGAACCCGTGCGCATCGAGCAGATCGGCGCGACCGTGACGCCTTTGGGCGAGAACCGGTTCCGCATCGACGCGGATTTGCCGTTCGTCCCGGAGCAAGTGACCGTCGATCCCGACGGCGTGCTGCTCGACGCGAACCCGGGCAACAACAAGTGGAAGCCGGGCGCGAACGTGCGCATCACCCCGCTGTACACGATGCTCGACGAAACCGGCCTCACCACCGACTTCGACCGCTGGAACGTAATCGCGGGGCCGTGGGTGTGGGGGCCGGCCGCACCGGACCCGTGGTACACACGCAGCACCATGGCCGGGCTGCGCGTCGGCGCGTTCCGCACCGAGAAGGCCGCGGTGGGCGCGTACGCGGCGCTGCGGTCCGAG
Organism: Gemmata sp.; assembly: GCA_022843445.1. Classification (GTDB taxonomy): domain Bacteria; phylum Planctomycetota; class Planctomycetia; order Gemmatales; family Gemmataceae; genus Gemmata. Next base: position 15,939 of record JALHNS010000084.1, on the reverse strand, counting down.
TTCCGCGACGCGGTCATCGGGGCCGACGCGCGCATCATGGCGCTTCCCCAGAAAGAGATCGGCTTCAACTACGAGAAGCGCATCGGCGGGCCGTACTTCGACCAAGACGGCGCGGGCGGCGCGCAGCGCGCGAGCGCGTACTTCCGCAACATCCGCAAAGAATCGTCGAGCCTGTACCTGCCGCCGGTGCTCTACGACGAAGCGTTCGTGACCTACCAAGACAACTTCCTGCCGTTCGCGCGCGCCCGCGGCGGCGACCGCCCGGAACGCACGTGGATGGCGGGCTGGCACCTGCGCCTGAACCTGAACACGCCGTACTGGGACCCGGAGTGCGGCGTGTGGTTCGACGCGACCGCCGCCGGCGGGCACGCGCGGTTCGACGACGGCTGGAAGGGCATGGCGCAGTTTCGCTCCGAACTGGCGCTGGTTCACACGTTCGAGGAACTGCCCGGCGTGCTGAACGGGTCGCGGCTCGCGGTGCGCGGGGTGGGCATGGTGGCGACGCCCGAACGCGGTCAGTTCTTCGCACTCGGCGGGGGCACGCTGTTCCGCGGGTTCGACCTCGCGGAGCGACAGGGCAGCGCGCTGTGGGTGGCGAACATCGAGATGCGCGTGCCGCTGGCGCGCAACGTTCAGTGGGACGTGCTGGACCATGTCATCGGCGGGCGGAACCTGTGGCTGGCGGCGTTCTACGACGTGGGCGCGGTGTACGCGAACCGGCGTGCGGTGGGCGGTGGCGCGGCCCACGCGATCGGCTTGGGGCTGCGCCTCGATACCGCGATCTTCAGCTTCATCGAGCGCGCCACGCTGCGGTTCGACGTGGCGAAACCGCTGAACGGGGCCGCGCCCATGCAGTTCTGGTTCGGCGTCCAACACGCCTTTTAGCGCGAATCACTCCGGCAGCGCGAACTTGGCTTCGACGGTCGCCCCGGCGCGACGCACTTGCACCTTCGCATCGCCGACCGCGAGGGCGTCGCGCAGGGCGCGGCGCAGCGCTTCGGGGTCGGCCGGCTTCGCGCCCGCGGCGCTGAGCACCACGTCGCCGCTCTTCAACCCGGCGCGCCCCGCGACCGAATCGCCCTTCACCGCGCTGAGCACGAGCGCGCCGCCCTCGACCTTCGCCTCGATCCCGACGCGGTGCAGCTCGAAGAAGGTGATGAACTTCAGCGGGTTCGCGTTCTTCTCCTCGTACCAGACTTTCTTGAACAATTCGTAGTCCGCGAGTTCCGCCTTGTACCCATCGAGTATGGCCGGGACGTTGAGATCGGCTTGCGGCAGAGGGACCGGCGGCACTTTCTTGATGGACACCGTCCCGCTGGCAATGAACGTGCAACTCACGGCCTCATCGACCTTGATGTTGCCCCGCGCGACGATCAGTGAGTACTGCGCGCCTTTGAGGTTCACATCACCGTCGCAGACAACCACCGACATGCTAACGCCGAACGCGTTCACAGCGCCATTGGTCAAGACGAGTGAGTCCGCAATACCGCCGTCGAGAGTAACCGGGCCGGGTGTGATGACGAGTCCGCTCAGCGAGTCTTCGGCACCAACGTGCGGGGCGAGGACGGCGACTTGATACAAGCAGATGCGTTTGCCCGCGCCGTCGAGTTTGGCGCGCGTGTACGGTTTGTCCGAGCGCACGAACTCAGGGTTCAGCGCCTTGCGATACAGTGCGAGTGTACCGATTTTGGCCGCGCCTTGCGGCGGCTGGCGCTTCGGTAACTCCCCGCGCTCGAACGCGCGCTGGAGCGCCTTCGCCCCGAGAGCGACAGCCGGTGCCCAGAGGCGGTCGTCGTCGGCCTTGTAGTCGCTAGCCGCGAGCGCCGCCACCAGCCGATCGACTTGCCCGTTCTTGGCGAACGTTTCGGGGCGACTGGTCGGTTTGGGTTTCTGTTCCTCCGCTGACAGCGCCAAAGCGAGTGCGAGCGACACCAAACAGGTGCGCGAGTACATACGGTTCCCCCGAAGGGCACGCGCGGAAGCGGCACGCCAACCGAGCGTTGTGATAGTCGGGAGCGCGCGACGGCGAACAGCAACTCCTACGGGATTGTGAGCGCGGTCACTTCGATGGTGGTGGTTTCTTCCACCGCTTTCACCTCGGTCACGGACTTCACCAGCCCGCCGGGCATCGCGGTGCTGGTCCACACCTTCTGCACATACGCGCCCGCGTCCGTACTGCCCTTCGATTCCGTCCACTCGCACTTGAACTCGCGCGCGAACAGCTTCAGCGTCTCTTCGCCCCGCGCGCCCTTCTCACTCGGCTTGCCCCAGTCCTCGCGCTTGACCCCCGGCGGCAGCGCGATGAACCGCGGCGTGCGCGTGCTCGCCGGCGGGTTCTTCTCGACGCGCCCGTCGGCGTACTTCGTGGTGGCCTGCGTCTCCACCACCACGAAGTCGTCGGCCTTCTCTTTCAGTGTGTACACGATGGTCGTTTCGGTGTGGCCCGCGGACTTCTTGCTGTCGGTGATCGTGCGCTGCGTCACGCTCGTGCCGACGGAGAACGTGCCCCACAACTTGTAACTCGGGTGCTCGACCGGTTCGCCCGCCGGCGGCTTCGGGAGCGCCGCGCGCGGGTCCGAGTCCGGCAGTGCGACCGCCGCGTTCGGGGCCGAATCGGACTTCGCCCCGCACCCGGCCGTCGCCAGTGCGAGCGCGAACAGTAAAGCGACGCGCACGGCGCGCCTCCGGGTTCGGGGAACGAAAAGGAGTTCCAAGTTCCGAGTTCCCAAAGTTCCACGGTTCAACACTTGGAACTCTGGAACTTGGAACGTACGGTTACTTGCCCTTGGGGCGCAACTTCGCGGCCTTGTTGTTCGGGCTTTCTTCGGCGTCGATGGCCGCGTCTTCTTTCTTGATCGCGGCCTTCTGCTCGTCGGTGAGCGGGGTCGTGTTCAGCGGCGGTTGGCTGCCGCCGCACCCGGCGAGCAGCACGAGCGGGGCGAGCGCGCCCAGAAGCGCACGGAACCGGTTCATCGGGATCTCGACTGGGGGGTGAGTGCAACGGGCGAAGTTGGAAAGTAGGCGCGCGGCACGGGGCCGCGCGCCCGGAGCGAACCGAGCGCTACAGGTCGCTCGCGTTGAACACCATACCGTCGTCTACGCCGTTCGCGGCCATCCACGTGAGCGGGCTCACGGTGAACCGGACGAACCGCACGCTGCCGTCGGCGAAGCACGCGTTCAGCCCGCCCGTGTGGGCCGAGCCGAAGTACCGCCGCCACAGGTTCGTGCCGCTGAACGCCGGGTCGTTGGTGGCCGGGGCGATGGTGGTGAACGGCGAGCCGGGCGGCAGGGCGCGGTACAGCGGGTTGGTCGGGTCGGTGTCGCCCTTCGGCGGGTAGTGGTAGCGGATGTTGTCCTCGTCCCAACCGCTGTTGTTCCACCGCTCGTTGTCGCCGCCGTCCGCGCCTTGGCGGTTCGCGGGGAGCGCCTTTTCGGCCACCATCACGCTGTTGGAGGTGCCGTCGAGGATGCTACCGTGGGTGCGCTTCGCGCCGCGGCCCGGCCACACGATCATGCCGCCGCGCCCGCCGAAGTTGCCGAAGTTCTGCGGGGTGCGCTCGTTCACGCTGGGCAGGAAGCCCAGCGGCGGGCCGGGGTTGTCGCCGGTCAGCTCGTGAATGTCGCTCTGCACGATGCCCGCGGAGCCGGCGTAGTCGCAGCGGCCGAACAGCGCGCTGCCGTAGCCGGTGGGGCTGCGGCGCGTCGGGCAGTAGTAGATCTTGATGAGCTGACGGGCCACGTCGTCTTCGCCGCCGTTGTTCGCCACGTTCGGCCAGAACGGGGGGTCGTCGCGCCCGAGGTTGTACACGTTGTTCTGCTCGATGTAGGGCAGAATTTGGTAGAAGTGGTTCCACCCGCGACGGGTCGCGGCGCGGCAGCAGGTGGTCGTTTCGTAGCCGCCCGGATCTTCGTCGTACTTGTAGCCGGCCGGGTTCGGCGCACCGCCGGTGGTGATGGCCGCCGGGTCGCCGTCCATGCCGCCCTGCGGGAAGAACTGGTTCGCGCTCTCGAAGTTGTGGAACGCGAGCCCGATTTGCTTCAGGTTGTTGGAACAGCTCATGCGCGCGGCGGCCTCGCGCACCTTCTGCACCGCGGGCAACAGCAGCCCGATCAGAATGGCGATGATGGCGATGACGACTAGCAACTCGATGAGCGTGAACCCGCGCGGCGCGCGCCGGCTCACACGAGCACTCGGCCCGTTCATTCGGTAGCCCTCGGAAAAATGGGATGCGCGCCGGAGAGCGAGTTCGGCGCACTGAGATGCTACTCGCGCCGGCGCGGGCCGGAGCCCGCCACACGTGAACTTCAACGTGCACACACACGGCTACCGCCGCGGGTGGTTCTGGGCACAGCACTTTCAAGAGCGTTCCCCGCGCCGGTGAAGAGGGCGCGAGGAACCGGTGAGCAAAATTCCGGCGCGAGCGGGCCGTGAAGGGCGTCAGTTGCGGCCGGGGATGCCCGCGGACGGGGGCGGCGCGGCCGTCACCTTCGGCAGGTTCAGGTCCGGGATCGTGTTGCCGCCGGCCTTCACGCGCACGTTCAGTTGCGAGTGCAGGCCGTCGTACCACCCCTTCAGCCGGTCCGTGTCCTGTTCGCCCTCGCCCTCGGCGTTCGGGTTCTTCTCGCCCGGCCACTCCAGAATGATCTGGTAGCCGCCTTCGGCCGCGCCGTCGGAGTCGGTGAACGTGCCGATCACGAACGTGCCGTCGGCCCCGGTGACCGCGCGCGGGTTGTGCGGGATCTGCGGCACCATCGGCGCGTCGATGGGCAGCAGCGTGACCACGACGCCCGCGGCCGGTTTGCCGTCGTAGATCACCTTCCCACGGACGGGGTGCGAGCCGCCGGGGTTCGGGGCCGGGGCCGACGGAGACGAGCACCCGGCGGCGGCGAGGGCGACGAGGAGCAGAAGCGAGCGGACCATTGCGGGGGGAACTCCGGGGTACGAAAAGTTCCAGGTTCCAAGTTCCAGAAGTTCCAAGGAACCGCACGGCTCACCAACTTGGAACTCTGGAACTCTGGCACTTGGAACCACTGGGTTAGTTGTCGACGGCGACTTCACCGCCGGAACGCGTGATGAACTTCACGAACTGGCGGATGTCCATCGACGACCGCACGAACCGCACGCTGCCGTCGGCCATCACGTGGTGCGCGCCGCCGTTGTGGAAGCTGTACACCTCGTTGTTGTTCGAGCAGTTGGTGTGGCAGGTGCCGCTGGTGGTGCCCGTCGCGTCGAACCCGTGGGTGATGTACTCGTTCTCGCGGTCGGCCCAGCCGCCGTCGGTCTGGCCCAGCGGGATCGCCAGCCGCCCCGCCTGCCACTCGTCGGGCCGCCCGGCGGCCTCGCTCAGCAGGAACGTGTTCGACGCGCCGTCCTTGATCTCGGTCACTTGGTAGCACCGGTTCACGTCGAGCACGCCGTTGTAGTCCGGGACCACGTCGGCGAACCCGGCGGTGGCGAGCGCCGACGAGTACCCGTTGTTCGGGGCGTAGTCCGTCGGCGGGTTGATCGCGCCGGCGATGCGCTCGCACACGCGCGACTCGCCGCCCGGCGTGCTCGGGCAGATGAACGTCTTGACGCGCACCGCGATCGCCGCCCGGTTCGCCACGTTGTCCCACGACACGGCCATCGAGTACAGCTTCGCCACGTTGTCCTGCTCGATGTACGGCAGCACGAACGGCGCGAAGCTGTGGTTCACGTTGAACACGCTCACCCCGGCCTTGCGCAGGTACGACTGGCTGGTGATGCTGGTGGTGCTCGCCACCGCGCCGGGCGGGAACACGCCGGTGGTGCTGTGGAAGTTGTTCAGCGCGAGGCCCAACTGCTTCAGGTTGTTCTGGCACGCCGAGCGCGCCGCGGCGTCGCGCACCTTCTGCACCGCGGGCAGCAGCAGGCCGATCAGCACCGCGATGATGGCGATCACCACGAGAAGCTCGATCAGGGTAAACCCCGCACGCAGCCGAGACTGAGAGAGCAGGGTCGGCGCGGCGTGCGGACGCGAACGGGAGCGGAAACGAAAAGCGGTCATGTGTGGTGTGGTCTCGTGTCGTGTGTTGGGTGGGGTGGCGCGGCCCGTCATGGGGCGACCGAGCGCGCGGCCACCTGTAGCGGTGTCGGGCGGGCGGTCCGGGCGCTCCGCGCCCGGACCGGTGGGCGGGTTAGAAATCGACGTTGATGACTTCGCCGTCGCTCACGAGACACAGGCGCATCCAGTTGGTCGCGTCGATGCTGTGGCGGATGAACCGGATGCTGCCGTCGCCCAGCGCGAAGTTGGTGCCGCCGGGGTGCGAGCCGCCGAACCGGACCGACCAGAACGTGCTCGACGCGCTCGTGGGGTGCAGGTCGTCGGACTGCGGCACGGCCTCGCCGAACCGCACGTGGTCTTGGTCCCAGCCGCTGTTGTTCCACGCCTCGTTGTCGCCGCCGGCGCTGCCCTGCGTGGTGTGGTGCAGTTGCTTCTCGCCCACCATCACGGTGTTCGTCAGGCCGTCGGTCACGTCGGTGAACCGGCGGGTCTGGTTCGGCGGCAGGGTCGGGTCCGCGGTGGTCGAAGCGGGCAGCGTGGCCCACTGGCGCATCAGCATCCCGCTGCGCCCGGCCTCGGCCATGTTGCGGCCGCCGTTGGCGGCGTAGTCGCTCCGCGCGCCGTTGCTCGTGTACACGATCGGGGTGCGGCGCGTCGGACAGTAGTAGGTCTTGATCGCGGTGTTGCGCACCGTGGTGTCGTTCGGGTTGTTGAACACGTTGTCCTGTTCGATGTACGGCAGGATGTGGTACATCCACGTCCACCCGGTGCGCACGGTCGCGTTACAGCAGGTGATGTTCGGGCCGTCGGAACCGGCCCCGGGGAGCCGCTGCAGCGCGTCGTGGTGGCTGTGCATCGCCAGCCCGATCTGCTTCAGGTTGTTGGAGCAGCTCATGCGGGCCGCGGCCTCGCGCACCTTGTGGACGGCGGGCAGCAGCAGCCCGATCAGCACGGCGATAATCGCAATAACGACCAACAGTTCGATGAGAGTAAAGGCGCGGCGGCAGGCAGCGAATCGGGTCATCAACGGGAGCCCTCGCGGAAGTGGGAACGGGCGGGCGGACACGAACAGGTTACACGCCGGTCGGGGCGCGCTAACGCGGTTCATCCGGTCTTCAAAATGGCTTCACGAATCCCGCGCGGCGGAGTGCCGCGCGGTGGGAAATGTGAGGCGAATCGCGGTCCGTATTCAGAAACGATGAATGTTCTGCGAGCACGAAACCCGTTCTCATCACGCTCACACCAGCACGGTGCCGGCGCGCTGGCACCCGCACCCCGCGCACACCGGGCACACGCGCCACTTGTACGCTTTCTCGCTGCACGTCGGGCACTCGGCCTCGAACCGCTCGTCCACCGGCGTGCGGCACCGCCAGCAGTGGTCCAGCTTGTCGCCCTTGCGCTTCGCCTTCTTGGTGTGCGCGCCCTTCGGCCGGTGCGCCTCCAGCCGCTCGGCCAAGTAGCCCCGCAGCACGTTCGCAAACCGGATGTGTTCCGCCGTGAACGCCGTCTTGTGTTGCGCGTACAGCGCGTTCAGCCCGGCCACCGCCTGTGCCGCTTCGTCCGCCACGCCGGGCGAACTGCGGGCCTTCACCACCGCGACGCGCAACCGCTCGATGGCGGTGTCGATTTGCAGGTCGAGGGCTTCGGCGGGGCTGAGCTTCATTAGAGTCGGCATAGCGCTCCCGGTAAGGTAGAGCTGCCGATCATACCCGATCCCGGCGCGCCGGTGGCGCACAATCCCGCCGGTTTCCCCGAATACCGCCCCGCTACTTGTACCAGTCGGCGCGGGTCAGCGGCAGGTCGGCGCTGCCGTCGTTGGGCTTGGACAGCAGAATCTGGTTGAGGGAGTACACACCAGCTTTGAAGCCGAGCGTCGCGCCCGCCATGTAGATGCGGAAGATGCGGTAGCTCACCTCGCCGACCAACTTCACCGCGGCGTCGTGATTCTCTTCTAGGCGCTTCACCCAGTTCTCCAGCGTGAGAACGTAGCTCTCGCGGATGTTCTCCAAGTCGCGCACCTCGAACCCGGCGCGGGTGGCGCACTCTTGCAGCGGCAGGATGCTGTGCAGCTCGCCGTTGGGGAACACGTACTTGCGCGCGAACGCGGTCCAGATGGGGAACGGCGTGTGCGGGCGCAGGTGGATGCCGTGGTGCAGGTACACGCCGCCGGGTCGCAGGCACTCGTAAATCTTGTCGAAGAACAGTTGCAAGTTCCGGCCGCCGATGTGCTCGCCCATGCCCACGCTGCTCGCCGCGTCGAACTCGCCCGCGGCCGCAAAGTCGCGGTAGTCGCAGTACACGATGTTGACGCGATCCCGCACGCCGGCGGCATCAATGGCCTGCTCGCACCACTTCGCCTGCTGCCCCGCGAGCGTTACGCCCGTCACCTTCGCGCCGTAGTTTTTCGCGGCGTGAATGGCGAGCGCGCCCCACCCGCAGCCGAAATCGACGTACCGGTCGCCGGGCTTCAGCCGCAGTTTGCGACAGATGAAATCGATCTTCCGCAACTGCGACGTTTCGAGGCTCTCGTTCGGGTCCCAGAAGTACGAGCACGTGTAGAGCATCCGCTCGTCGAGCCACAGCTTGTAGAAGTCGTTCGACAGGTCGTAGGCGAACGAGATGGCGTCGCGGTCGTTGCGGAGCGAGTGGTCGCCCTCCACCGGCCGCCCGGCCTTGCTCACGTCGCGCGGGTTGCGCGTCTTCGGTAACTTCATCAGCGCCCACAGCAGACGCAACTTCGAGCCGAGCGACCGCGTCTGGCGCAGCTTCACCAAGTGCTTGAGCAGCATGGTGAAGGCGAAGATGTCGCCCTCGATGTCGTAGTCGTCGAAGATGTACGACTCGCCGACGCCCATGTTGTCGAACGGCCAGAACATCGCCCGCAGCGCGCCGGGGTGTTTGAGCGCGAGCGTGTACGGGGCGGGGCCGTCGTTGTGCTGCCACACCTCACCGGTCCACAGGCGCACGCGCACGACACCGGGGTAGCCCTCGCACAGCGCTTCGAGGAGCCGAACGGAGCGCGCCGCGTGCGGGTCGCTGGCGCTGGGGGTGGCCGCGGGCGGCGTGGCGGTAGCCATGTGCGAGCTTCCGAAGGGTGCGAGCGTTCCTGTTGAAGGTAGCCGCCACGCGCCCAACGGCAACGCGCGCCCGCGGTCCGAGGTTGGCCAAGACGCCCCGACTTGGCCCAACTTGGCCACCCGAGTTGGCCAACTGGCCAACTCGCACAATTCGCTAGAAATCCTAGAGTTTGGTGCGGGGCAGGGGGTGAGTTGGCCAGCGCCGCACGCGCTATACCCCCCCGCGCACCCGCGGCGCGCATTTCGGGCCGGTTCGGGGCGCGTTCCGAGTTCGCGCGATCGAACGAACGGCCCTGTACCGAAGCGCGCGTCGCGCCGGCAACTAAATAGTATACGCGCGAACAAGACGAGTCAACGGGAGGAGCGCGAACCGCGACGGGTCCGATTTTACCGGTTACACCTTGTTTGCGGGCCGGGCGGCGCGCAAACTAACGCTCCCCGAATGTGCCCCACAAGGACGTGCCCGATGATTCGCTCCGCCCTCGCCGCGCTCGCGCTGGTTCTGTGCGCCACTTCGCCCGCTCGTGCCGACACGCTGCCGCTGCTGGTCGATGTGCCCGGCACCTACGAGCCCGGCACCGCGTTCACCTTCACGGTACGGGTGCCCGAGTTGAAGGACCTCGCCGCGTACTCGCTCGATCTGGTGTTCAGTACCGAACTGGCCGACCCGCCGCTGTTCGCGAGCGCGAGCGCCGCGCTCACCGCCGCGGATGGCGGGCGGTACGTGTTCCCGTCGAACGCCGGGTTCCAATCGACGCTCACCACGTTCGCGGGCGGAACCGAAGTTCTGTTGACGCTCGCGGACAGAGGTGCGCTCAGGGACACCAACTTCGATACCAACGACACGCTCGCTCTGGTAACGGTGACGCCGGGCGCCACCTTCACCGGTCCGATCACGATCTCGCGGGGTGTGGACACGCTGTTCGACGCGAACTTCGAGAACGGCGCGCCGCCGGGGTTCGAGCCGATCACCGTGAATCAGGCGGTCGGCGGCGGCGACCCGAACCCGGTACCCGCGCCGCCGGGCGTGGCGCTGTTCGCGCTCGGCGCGCTGGCGCTGGGCGTTCGCCACAAGCGCGCGTGAATCGCAGTCAGGGCGCGGTTTCTTCGAGCCACCGCCGACGGAAGCACCCCGCCTCGATCACCAACGGCCACAGATCGAGGCGCGCCACCGTTTCGATTCCGCCCCGAAAGGTGCGCCACAGGTGGAAGATGAACCAGTTTTCCGGCCGCTCTTCGACGTGAATGCGGACATCGAGTAGCGCGCCGTCCAGTTCGTTGACGAGCAGAACGACTGTCGGGGCCGTGCGGAACGCTCCGAGCGCGGCGAGGCGCTTGCGAAACGCGCGGACGTCCGCGGCCGACACTTTCGCCCCCGGTTGAATCCCTTCGCGTTGGTTCAGGATGATGCGGTCTGGCGTGTCCGAGTTCCCGAGAACTCGGATGTTCCCGTAGCGCGCGCCGCGGGCCTCCGCGACCATCTCCGGGGCCGCCGTCAGCGCACACAACCCGACCGTTAGCGAGCACAACATCGCGAACCCTCCCACGAGTGACGCGAGAGGGTACCGCGCGGCGCGTTCCGCGCGTAGGTCTCTTCCGCTGCGCCGCGCGTGGGAATCGAATCGTTCCGCCTGCGGGCGCTGCCGTGGAAAGACGTGGACTTGGAACTGCCCTCACCCCTTAATCACGCCCAGCGGGCGCATGCGGGCGACGCGGCGCGACAGGTCCGCGTCGTGGACCGTTTCCACCACGTCGTCCACGTTCTTGTACGCCTTGGGTTGCTCCTCCGCCAACCCGAAGCGGCTGCTCGCCATCGCGATCACGCCCTTCTGTTCGAGCTCCTTCTCGATCTTCCGGCCCACCGCGTCGGCCTTCGCGGCCATCCGGCTCATCGCCCGGCCGGCCCCGTGGCAGGTGGTGCCGAACGTCTTCTCCATCGCACCCGGCGCGCCCACGAGCACCCACGACGCGCGGCCCATGTCGCCGGGGATGATGACCGGTTGGCCCACGGCGCGGAACGCCTCCGGCACCTCCGGGTGCCCCGCGGGGAACGCGCGCGTCGCGCCCTTGCGGTGGACCCACACTTGCTTCTTCACGCCCTCCACCGTGTGCTCTTCGAGCTTCGCGATGTTGTGCGCCACGTCGTAGAGTTGCTCCATGCCGAGGTCTTCCCACGAGCGGCCGAACACGTCGGCGAACACCTCGCGGGCCTGCTGCATGAGCAACTGCCGGTTGCAGAACCCGTAGTTCGCGGCGGCGCGCATCTGCTCGATGTACTTCTTCCCTTCCGGCGATTCCGCCGGCGCGCACACGAGTTGCCGGTCCGGCAGTTCGATGCCGTATTTGGTGGTGCAGTTGCGGAACGCCGCGAGCGCGTCGTCACACACCTGATAGCCGAGTCCGCGACTCCCGGAGTGGATCATCACGCACACTTGGTTCAGCTCCAAACCGAACGCGCGCGCCACGTCCGCGTCGTAGACGCTGTCCACGACTTGCACTTCCATGAAGTGGTTGCCGCTGCCGAGCGTGCCGCACTGTTCGGCCCCGCGCTTCACCGCGTGGTCGCTGACCTGCTCTGGGTCGCCGCCGTCGATGAACCCGCCGGCTTCGGTGTGTTCGAGGTCCGCGAGCGTGCCGAGGTCGCGCTCCACGACGAACCGCGGACCTTCGCCCATGAGCCGCCGCGTCTCCTTCGTGTCGAACTTGTACCGCCCGCTCCGCCCGGCCCCGCTCGGCACGGTGTGGAACAGCGCCTTCACCAACTCCTTCATCCGGTGTTTCACGTCGTCGAGGAACAGGTTGGTCTTCACCAACCGCACGCCGCAGTTGATGTCGTAGCCGATGCCGCCGGGGCAGATGACGCCGCCTTCGGCCGGGTCGGTCGCCGCGACGCCGCCGATGCAGAACCCGTAGCCCCAGTGGATGTCCGGCATGGCGATGCTCGCCACCTGAATGCCCGGCAGCGTCGCCACGTTCGCCACTTGGTCCGCGGCTTGGTCCTTGCGCACCTGTTCGAGCAGCGTGGGGCTGGCGTAGATGTGCCCGTCCACGCGCATCCCGGCCTTGTAGCTCTTGGGAATGCGGTGGCAGTTGCACCCGATGTGTTCCAGCGGACCGGAAAAAGCACTCTTCATGATTCGCTTTCGGCCTTCAGCTATCAGCATTCAGCCGGGACAGCTACGCTTGCTGAAAGCTGATAGCTGAAGGCTGATTGCTGCGAAATCAAATGTCCACAATCGCTTCCGCGAGCCAGCCGCCGTCGCGTTCGACCACCTTCAGTTCGTGATAGGTGATCGCCTTCACTTCGTGCGCCAGCGCGTGCCGCGACTCGTCGTGGGGTTCGCCGCGGGCGACGGCCGAAAGCCCGGTCGCACTTACGGTCACGTCGAACTCGGCGAACAGTACTCGTTCCGTCTCGAACCGCAACAGCAGTTCCTTCAGCCAATCGAAGAGCAGGTACTCGCGATCGGCACCTGCGATTTCGATTCGCTCGCTCACTTCCGCGCGCACGCTCGACGGGTCTTCCACCATCGACGCGAGCAACGCGCGGCCCATCTCCGCGAACAGTTCGTTCACGGTCGGCGCGGTTGCCCGCAGGCCGAGGTCGGCGGTGTGATCGAACAACTCGTGCATCGGCTTTACCACGGACACGGGAGCGGGGAAGTGGTTCGCGGGCTATTCCGGCGGCAGCTTTTCGATGGTCAGTTGGATACCCAGTCCGTCATTGCTTCGCGTCACATCGAACTGGGAGCGGAAGCGAGCCGATTGGATTGCGAACTCAATCGATCCGGCAAGATACCAGTCGGTGTTCTGAATGACGTAAAGCGATGCGGTGCTGTAACCGGCACGGAGAGAGTACTGAGCGGCGAGCGGGCGCACGAGGTTCTTAGCGATGCGGTCACGCACGACCCACTGCCCGTTCACGCGGCATTCGATCACCGCTTCGAGCACTTCGGACAGCACCCGCACGCGGTCGGCCCGGAGCGCGACTGCCGCGTTCAGCAGTTCGCTCGCCAGTTGCACGACCTGCGGATCGGTCGGCGACAACTCCGGCGGGAGTATCAGCGGGTACTCGTAGGTCACGCTCTCAACCGAGAGCGTTTCCGTTGCTCCAAAGGTGCGATCGATGGCGTCTTGGATGTCGGTGTCGTCGCCGCGCACGAGCACGATGTCGCGGTTCAGGATGAACTGCAACTTCTGAATGGTGTCCGCGTTCCCCGGTTCCGCAGCCGCGAGCAGCAGCGTGCCGGGTTGGTGGTCGAGCGGGAACAACAGTTTCTCGCGCGCGACCGACTCTGGGAGCATCTCCACCACGGAGAGCGGCGTGTCGAAGCCGTCGAGCCGCACCGTGATGTTTGGGGCGGGCAGCAGTTGCAGCAGCGACTTCGGGTAGCCGACGAACTTCGCCGCGGGGAGCGCGAGTTCGGCGCGGATGTGCTTCGTGTAGTTCGCGGCTTGGCGTTCCAACTCGGCGCGCTCGGCGCTGTTGTGTGGGTAGCGGTCGGCCTCGGTGCGCAGGCGCATGTAGTACGCCCACGCGGTGTTCCGCTTGTCGCCGGTCTCTTCGAGCCAGTCCGCGAACACGAGCCGCGCGGTGGCATCGGTGGGGCGCTCGAGCAGCTTGCGCACGAACGCGTCGGCGGTGGTGTGCGTGGTCACGGGCGTGCCTCCGGGAGCGCTCCACTGTACCGCGCGGCGCGCGTTACACGTAATCGGTAACTTTGAACCGCTTCGCGAGCCGCTCCTCGTCCTCTTCGTCGAACGCGTTGTCCGCGAGACCGAGTACGAGTTTGGTGCTCAGCGATTTCGACGCGAGCAGAAGTTTCGCGCACTTCGCGCCCATCGAGTTGAATTGCAGGCCGAGTTGTTCGAGCGGAGCGAACCGCGGGTGTTCGGCGAGCACCTTCACCGCCTTCACGGTGTCCGGTTCGTCTTCGCCGTCCTCGTAGCCGATCCCGCTGTTCAGGCACAGGTGCCGCAGCACGAACGGCGAGGGCGATTCGGCAATCGCTTTCACACCCTTCGAGCCGATCATGTCCTCGAACACGGTGACCTTCCACAGGTTCCGCAGGTGCGGCGACTTGAACAGCGGGGCGAACAATTCCGCCCCCAACCCGCCGTTTTGCGAATCCATTTCGGTGACGGTTCGCAGCACCGGGTTCTTTGCGAATTTCTTCATCCACGCGGGCGTCACATCGGTGCCGTCGCGGAGGTCGCTGCTCAGATCGAGGCGCAACGTGAACGGTTCGAGCGCGAGCGCCGGTTCCAACCGCAGCAACTCGCCGTAATCGACGCTCATGTTCGTGAGGAACCCGCGAACATACTCGCCGCTGAATTCCGGCAGGTCGATGGCCGCACCCCACGCTTTGCCGTGCTTGCGGAGCAGCGCGTTCGCGCGCTTCTCAGGTTCGCTCTTCGTGCGCGCCTTCGGAAGCCGCGCGGCTTCGATCTGCGCGCGGATGAATTCGGCCCGCGGGCCTTCATCGTGTTCGTCGAGCCAATCGGCGAACACGAGTCGCGGGGTGTCGTCGTGGAAGTTGTCGAGAATGGCGGACGCGAGTGCGGCGCGATCAGACACGGGGCACCTGATGTGGGGAAGGGATGTGGAGAACCTATCCCTTCCCCGCGTGCCGTGCAATGTGCGTCACAGCGCCATCGTGACGGTTTTCACTTCGGTGTAGAGTTGCAGCGCGTATTGGCCGAGTTCGCGGCCGATGCCGCTCATCTTGAACCCGCCGAACGGTGCGCCCGCGTCGAACACGTCGTAGCAGTTCACCCACACCGTACCGGCTTTCAGGCCCGCGGACATGCGCAGCGCCTTCTTCACGTCGCTCGTCCACACGGCCGCCGCGAGACCGTAGGGCGTGCGGTTGCCGCGCGCGAGCACTTCGTCGGCGTCCTTGAATTTCAGGATGCTCATCACCGGCCCGAAGATCTCCTCGCGCGCGATCGTCATGTCGTCGGTCACGTCGCCGAACACGGTGGGCTGCACGAAGTAACCCTTCTCGCCCACGCGCCCGCCGCCCGCGAGCATCTTCGCGCCGTCCTTCTGCCCCGCTTCGATGTAGTGCATGACGCGGTCGAACTGCTCTTGGCTCACCTGCGGGCCTTGCTCGGTATCCGCGGCGAACGGGTCGCCCACTTTGCGGCCCTTCGCCTTCGCTACGATCTTGGAAACGAACTCGTCGTAAGCCGACTCTTGCACGAACAGCCGGCTCCCCGCGACGCAGCACTGCCCCTGATTGAAGAACAGCCCGAAGTACGCGCCTTCAACCGCGGCGTCCATGTCGGCGTCCGCGAACACGATGTTCGGCGACTTCCCGCCCAACTCCAGCGACACGCGCTTGAGGTTGGATTGCGCCGCGGCGGTCATGATGATCTTCCCGGTGCCGGTTTCGCCGGTGAACGCGATCTTGTCCACGTCCATATGTCCGCTGAGCGCGGCGCCGGCGGTCGGGCCGAAACCGGGGACGACGTTGAGCACGCCGTCGGGGAAGCCGACTTCCTGGGCGATCTCCGCGACCTTGAGCGCCGTCAGCGGCGTTTGTTCCGCGGGCTTGAGGACGACGGTGTTGCCCGCGGCCAGGGCCGGTCCCCACTTCCACGCCTGCATCAGCAGCGGGAAGTTCCACGGGATGATCTGGCCGACGACGCCGATCGGTTCGTGGCGCGTGTAGCAGAAGAAGTTGCCTTCGATCGGGATGGTCTTGCCCTGGATCTTGTCGGCCCAGCCGGCGTAGTAGCGGTAGCACTGGATGGTGAGGGCGAGATCGGCGGCGAGCGAGTCGCCATACGGCTTGCCGTTGTCGAGCGATTCGAGCGCGGCGAGTTCTTCCTTG
>JALHNS010000083.1 GCA_022843445.1 Gemmata sp. | reverse complement strand
GCCCCGCGCCCGACGCCGGCACCGCGGTCGAAGCGCGCCCGCAGTGGAGCGGCGGCGGCACCCTGCGCCGCTCCGCGATCACGCCGAACGGCAAAGTCACGTACGCGCTCGAAGCGACGCCGGGCGTGGCGAAGTGGTACGTGAACGCGGGTCCGGGCGTGGATTTGGAACGGTGGATCGGCAAGCGCGTCGAAGTGTACGGCACGCCGGCGAAGGTGGACGGCCTCTCGAAGCCGCTCGCCACCGCGGTCGCCGTCGAACCGCTACAGTAACGGCACGCGGCGCGAGCCGACCCGTTGGTGAAGCAGGGCGCGCGAATGCTCGTTCACAGCAGCAAACAGTATCGCGAGCGCGTCGATTTCGTCGCGTTCGCGCCCACCGGCGAGTTGTACGCCTCCAGTCACGACGGCCTGTTCCGCTGGCCCAATCCCACCGCGCAAGCCCGCGACCGCGTCACCGCTGCCGGCCCCGTCGTGCGCCCACAGTTCAGCCCGTGCGGGCGCTATTTCGCCACCAATAGAGACAAACTGAGCGTTTACGACCGCGAGCGCGACACGCGCACCGTCCCGGACCTGCGCGAGAACATAATAGGCACCGCGACCGCGTTCGCCGACGGCGCGCTGCTGCTGTCGCAGTCTGCCGGGTACGGCTGGAAAACCCACCTCGCGGCGCGCCGCCTGAAGCCCGACAACTGGAACGACGAACTGTGGTCCGTGGAAGTGGACCGCACGGTTCGCGCGCTGGTCGGGTGCGTCGCGGGCGACCGCGTGATGTACGCCGTTAGCTGGTGGGAGGAGAGCTTGACGCGCTCCGTCTACCGGTATGTGCAGCGCGACGTGCGCACGGGCGAAGTAGCGGACGAGTGCGACGGCCCCGAACCGGGCGACATGTTCGCGGTGTCTGCCGATGGCACACTCGTGGCGACCGCGCTGAACAACCGCGTCACGGTGATGGCGACGGAGAACTGCGCCGAACCGCTCGCCGAGTGAAGGACGGCCGCAAGCACTTCACGGGCCTCGCGTTTCACCCGTCAGGCAAGTTCCTCGCAGCAACGAGCAACGACGAAACGGTGAAGCTGTACGACACCAACACATGGGAACTCGCGCACTCGTTCACATGGAAAGTGGGGCGCATGCGGAGTATCGCGTTCTCACCCGACGGCGCGCTCGCCGCGGCCGGCAGCGACAAGGGGCAAGTGGTAGTATGGGACGTGGACTTGTAACGCCGCAGAACCCGAAAGACTCATGCTCCTCCTCGCGCAAGGGCCGTCTCCCGCGGACCGCTGGCAGAAACCGATCCCCGAAGGCGCGCCGGTGTCGCTCGGGCGTACCGGCCCGTTCGCGGTGCCGTGGGAACCGTTCCTCTCTCGCGCGCACGCCGAACTCACGGTGCGCGACGGCAAAGTGAAGGTGCGCAAACTGCCCGCCGCCGCGAACCCGATCTTCCACGCCGGCACCGCCGCCGACACGTTCGACCTCGCGCCCGGCGGCACGTTCGTCGTCGGACGAACGACGTTCACGCTGCTGTCCGGCGCGCCGTCCCCGGATTCGCCCCAACCGCTGCTCGACGCGCGCACGGTGGCGCACCGCGAACTGGACGCGCTCGCGTTCCGCGACGCCCCGCACCGGTTGGACGTACTCAGCAAACTGCCGGACGTGATCGCGAGCGCGAGTAGCGACGCGG
Source organism: Gemmata sp. (assembly GCA_022843445.1). Taxonomy (GTDB): domain Bacteria; phylum Planctomycetota; class Planctomycetia; order Gemmatales; family Gemmataceae; genus Gemmata. The sequence goes on along the minus strand of JALHNS010000083.1, from coordinate 19,605 downwards.
ACCTGTGCGCGCGACTCGCCGAAATGCTGCTCGCGGGGGCGCGCCGGGCGGATGCGGTCGCGGTGGTCGCGCTCGAACCGAACGCGGAGCGAATGAGTGTGTTGCACGCGGAGCGCCGGCGCGAGGCCGAAGGCGCGTTCGCACCGAGCAACGCGCTGGTGCGCGCCGCGGTGAGCGACCAGCAAACGGTGCTGCACGTGTGGGGCGCAAAAGCGAACGCCCCGAACCCGCAATACACGCTCAGCGGTCAGTTCGATTGGGCGTTCTGCGTGCCGGTGCGCGGCGACGCGTGCGCCGGGTGGGGGTTGTACGTGGCCGGTGCGTTCGGCGGCGCGGCCCCCGATACGCTACTCGCGCCGTGGGAGCGGAACGAGTTGCGCGACGACGTGAAGTTCGCGGAACTGGTCGCCAACGTGCTCGGGGCGCTGCGCCAAGTGCAGCAGTTGCGCGAGCGGCAAGCCGTATTCAAGCGACTGTTCTCGCCGGGCGTGCTGAGCGTGCTTTCGAGCGGCGACGCCACCCGCGCGCTCGAACCGCGCGAGGCAGATGTGACGGTAATGTTCGGCGACCTGCGCGGGTTCTCGAAGGCCGTCGAAGCGTCCGGCGACAAACTGCTCGATGCGCTCGCGCGCGTCAGCGCCGCACTGGGGCTGATGACGAAGAACATTCTGGCGAACCGCGGCGCGATCGCGGACTTCCTCGGCGACGCGGCCCTCGGGTTTTGGGGTTGGCCGCTGGAGCAACCGGGGCGCGCCGAACTCGCGTGCCGCGCCGCGCTCGGCACGCGCGCCGCGTTCGCAGAAGTGGCCGCGGAACCGGGGCACGCGCTGGCGCAGTTCCGCGTCGGCATCGGCATCGCGAGCGGGCGCGCGGTCGCGGGCGGTATCGGCGCGGCCGAACAGGTGAAAGTCACAGTGTTCGGCCCAGTGGTGAACCTCGCGTCGCGGCTCCAAGACATGACGAAACTGCTTCGCGTGCCGGTGCTAATCGACGAAGCCACCGCGCTTGCGGCGCGCGAGTTTCTGCCGCGCGACGCGGGCCGCGTGCGCCGGTTGGCGAAGGTGCGACCGTTCGGCCTCGAAACGCCGCTGGTGGTCTCCGAACTGCTGCCGCCCGCGGGGCCGGGCGCGCTGACCGACGCGGACCTCGCCGCTTACGATTTGGCGCTGGAAGCGTTCCTCGCCGGCGACTTCGGTGCGGCCTACCGGCACCTGCACAGCGTCTCGCCGGACGATCGCGCCAAGGATTTGCTAACGGAATTCATTCTGAAGCACAACCGCACCGCGCCGCCGAACTGGGACGGCGTGATCCCGCTCGGCACCAAGGGGTAACCCCGGTTCGCCAACTCGCGCGCGTTTCACCCCGTGCGCACAGTCTGCGCCGGTGCACATTTTCGCGCACTTCGCGCTTGACACCCGACACGACACGGGTATAGCCGCCGGTTCTCTGCGCTACCCGCGGTCTACTCGGGAGGACGCCGCATGGACGCGGCCCAACAGTTCGCACCACAGCACGCCCCGCGCCGCGGAACGCTGGCGCGCGTGTGCGTCACGTTCTTACCGCTCGTGGTGCTGGTCGTCACCGGCGGGCTGATCGCGTCGGCGCGACAACCGGCCCAGCCGGTGCCGGTGATCCCGGACCCGAACGTGAAGCCGGCCAGCGTGCAGCAGAACCCGCGCGAGCGGCTGCTGCCGCAGGGCGACGGCCTGCGCGACCTGAAGAACCCGAACTGGTCCACGGACCCCAACGACCCGTACCCGATGCCGCCGGAGCTGGCGAACGTCGAGCTGATGAAGCAGACGGCCGCCGAAGCGTACGCGAAGTCGGCGAGTTGCTTGGGGTGCCACAAGGGCGTCGGCGACCCGCACGGCAAGGACACGCTGCGCATCGGGTGCACCGACTGTCACGGGGGCGACGCGAGCGCCACCGAGAAGGACAAGTCGCACGTGCTGCCGAAGAACCCGCAGCTGTGGCTGACGTCCGCGAACCCGGTGCGCAGCTACGCGCTGCTGAACTTGGAGTCGCCGCAGTTTATCCGCTTCGTGAACCCCGGCGACTTGCGCATCGCGCACATCAGTTGCGGCACCGCGGGCTGCCACCCGAAAGAGGTGCAGACCAACCGCAAGCAGATCATGACCACCGGGTGCATGCTCATCGGCGCGGCCGCGTACAACAACGGCACGCTGCCCATCAAGCTGCCGGTGGTGGGCGAAGCGTACAGCATGAACGGCGCGCCGGTGCGGCTGAAGACGCACCCGGCCCCCACGCTCGAGGAGACGCTCACCAAGGGCGTGCTGTTCCAACTGGACCCGGTGCCCCGCTTCGAAATGTTCCAGCCGGGGAACATCTTCCGCATCTTCGAGCCGGGCGGGCGGTTCGTGACCGAGGTCGGCATCCCCGAGAAGTTCGAGGAGCCGGGGCGGCCGCGCACCAAGCTCAGCATTCGCGGCCTCGGCACGCAGAACCGGACCGACCCGGTGCTGGTGAGCGCGAACAAGACCCGCCTGTTCGACCCGACGCTGAACTTCATGGGCACGAACGACAACCCCGGCGACTACCGCAACAGCGGGTGCACCGCGTGCCACGTGATCTACGCGAACGACCGCTCGCCGGTCCACTCGGGGCCGTACGCCAAGTACGGGCACCGCGGCCTCACCGTGAACCCGGACCCGACCATTCCGAAGAACGAGCCGGGCCACCCGATCGAGCACAAGTTCACCAACGCGATCCCGACCAGCCAGTGCATGGTGTGCCACATTCACCCCGGCACCACCGTGATGAACAGCTACATCGGGTACATGTGGTGGGACGAGGAGAGCGACGGCCGGTTCATGTACCCGACCAAGCAGAAGAACCCGACCGCGGCCGAGTTGCTCGCCAGCATGCGCCGCAACCCGAACGAGAGCGCCGCCCGCGGCAACCTCGCGGACCCCGAGTTCACCGCGCGGCTGAGCGAGCTGAACCCGCACCTGAGTAAGGTGCACTTCGCGGACTTCCACAGCCACGGCTGGGCGTTCCGCGCCGTGTTCAAGAAGGACCGCAAGGGCAACCTGATCGACCACGCCGGCGCGTTCGTGGGGCCGCCCAGCGCCAAGAACATGGAAGCGGCCGTGAAGTGGCCGGAGCGGGCCAAAGAGTTCCACGCGAAGCAGAATCAGGACAAGTACGCGGACCCGGTGAGCGGCCCCAAGGCGGCCCGCGACGCCGAGACCGCCCTGAACGGCGCGTGCCGCAGCAACATGCCGGTCCACCTGATGGACATTCACATGGAAAAGGGCATGCACTGCGTGGACTGCCACTTCTCGCAAGACATGCACGGCAACAACCGCCTGCACATGGAGGTGCGCGCGGCCACCGAGATCGCGTGCATCGACTGCCACGGCACGCCGAAGGACTACACCACGCTGAAGACCAGCGGCCCGGCCAACTACACGTCCGCGCCGGACGGCATGGGCCGCAACCTGCTGGCGCTGAAGACGCCCTACGGCGGGCCGCGGTTCGAGGTGCGCGAGGGGCCCAACGGCACCAAGCGGTTCTTCCAGAACTCGTGCGTGGAGAAGGGCCTGCAGTGGGAGCTCGTGCAGGTGAAGGACACGATCACCCGCGGGCACCCGCGGTACAACGAGAAGTCCGAACTGTCCAAGACCGTGCGGTTCGAGGGCGACAAGATGGTGTGGGGCGACCTGCCCGACGACCCGAAGAACTGCGCGCACAGTAACCACAACATGACGTGCATCGCGTGCCACTCGGCGTGGAACCCGAGCTGCTTCGGGTGCCACCTGCCGCAGCGCGCGAACCTGAAGATGCCGTACCTGCACGCCGAGGGCGAAACGACCCGGAACTACAGCAGTTACAACTTCCAGACGCTCCGCGACGACGTGTTCATGCTGGCCCGCGACGGCGCGGTGACCGGCGGGAAGATCAACCCGGCGCGGTCCAGTTGCGCGATCCACGTGGGGTCGTACAACGGGTTGCGCGAGTCCATTTACATCCAGCAGCCGCCGGTTTCGGGCGAGGGCTACGGCGGCATGGCGTTCAGCACGAACGTGCCGCACACGGTGCGCGGCCGCGGGGCCCGCGAGACCAAGCAGTGCACCGACTGCCACGTCTCGAAGCAGAACGACAACAACGCGTGGCTGGCCCAACTGCAGATGCAGGGCACGGGCATCATGAACTTCGTCGGCAAGTACGCGTGGGTCGCGGCCGGCGAGGAGGGGCTGTTCGGCATCGCCGTCACGACGACGACCGAGCCGCAAGCGGTGTTCGGGTCCGACCTGCACCGGTGGGCGTACCCGGACAACTACAAGAAACACGCCGAGGCCGGCGGTCTGCTCAAGCAGACGCACGAGCACCCCGGGCGCGACATCTTCAAGGGCTTCACGCAGCCGCTGGCGAAGTCCGAAGTGCTGCAGGTGCAGCACCGCGGCGAGTACCTGTTCGCGGCGTGCGGCGAGGGCGGGTTCCGCGCGTTCGACATCGCGTTCATCGACGACAAGGCGTTCGCCGAGCGCATCACCACCGCGCCGGTGTCGCCGGTCGGCCAGAAGTTCGTGGTGAAGACCAAGTACGCGCAGTGGGTGTGCCTGCCGAGCACGGTACCGCTCGACCCGATGCGCAAGCCGTTCATGCTGAACGGGCTGAAGATCAACTTCGAGCAGCCCATTCACCCGATGCACAAGTACGCGTTCGTGTGCGACAAGTACGAGGGCCTCGTGGTGGTGGACGTGACCAGCGCCATCAACGGCAACCCGGTGGACAACTTCTTCAAGAAGGAGCTGTGCTTCAACCCGGACGGGCTGCTGTACAACGCGCGGCACGCGGTCTGCGCGGGGCACTTCCTGTACGTGTCGTGCGACGCGGGCCTCGTGGTGCTCGACATCAGCGACCCGCTAAACCCGAAGCACACCGCCACGGTGGGCGAGCCGCACCTGAAGGGCGCGAAGATGTGCTCGGTGCAGTTCCGGTACTGCTACGTGGCCGACGCGGAGGGCGTCAAGGTGCTCGACGTGACGGACCTCGCGAAACCGGTGCCGAAGTCCATGATCCGGCTGGCGGACGCCCGCAGCCTGTACTTGGCCCGCACGCACTGCTACGTCGCGGCCGGGGCCCGCGGGCTGGTGATCCTCGACATCACCGACGCCGAAGCGCCGAAGGTGGAGCACGAGGGCTTCACGGCCGGTGGGCACATCACCGACGCCACCTCGGTGTCGGTGGGCGTGACCTACAACAGCCTGTTCGCGTACGTCGCGGACGGCAAGAACGGGTTCCGCGTGATCCAGATGTTCTCGCCGGAATCGCCGGGCTACGAGGGCTTCAGCGTGAAGCCGACGCCGCGGCTGGTGTCCACCTACCAGTTGCCGCACGGCGGGAAGATCGTCAACGTGTCGCGCGGCCTCGACCGCGACCGCGCGGTGGACGAAACGGGCCACCAGATCGGCGTGTTCGGCCGGCTGGGGGCGCGCCCGTTCAACTTCGCGGAGCAGCGGAAGATGTACCTGCACAACAACCTGTTGTGGCGGGTGAGCGACGACCCGAAGGACGTGATGTATCACGACAAGGGCAAGAAGTGACGCGGCGGCCGTGAGGCCGGAAGCGGCGCGGGCCGCGCGGGGAACGATCCCCGCGCGGCCCGCGTGCGTTTCGGCAGGTGAAGGTTACTTGCCGAGCGGGAACTCCTCGAACGCCTTCTTGAACGCCGGCAGGTAGGTCGCGGCTTCGAAGGTCGCCACGCGCTTCATCCGTGGCGGGAACTGCGCCGGCACCGGCACCATCGTTTTGCCTTCCAGTTTATCGAACGGGGCGATGCGCACGTTCTCGGAAATGATACCGTCGAGCACCTTCAGTTTGGCCGCGTCGAATTTCGTACCGCCCTCGCGGGCGAGCGCGAGCGCGCCCCACGTGAGCACCATCGCGGCTTCGGGATCGGCGAGCGCTTCGCGCCCGCTGGCAGCGGCCACGACGGCGGCCGTCAGGTTCTTGGCTTGTGCGGGCGGGAACAACGGTTCGGCGGTGTCGCTCTGTTCCTTCAGGAATGCCTCGCACCAGTTCCAAAGCGCCTTCGCTTCGGCCTGCACCGAGGCCGGCTTGCCAAACGGGCGTTCCAGCGCGGCGGCCTTGAGTTTCGTCCACTGCGGGCCGAAGCCGGGGGCGAGCGCCTTAACCTTGTCGCTCGGGCTGCCCTTCGCGTTCTCGGCGACCACCCACGCGGGCACGCCGGCGGCGGCGCGCAGCGGCGCGCGGCCCGGCGGGCCGTCGTAGCCGCGCTTCTGCCGGTCGCTGGGGTACCGCAGTTCGTGGTGGCACGAGTAGCAGTCGAACCGGGCGTAGTCGAGGATGTCGCCGTCCTTCGCGGCGCGGGTCGCGTCGGCGAGCAGCAGTTCGGCCTCGGCTTGGATCGCCGCGATCGCGCCGGCGGCGTAGTGCCGCGCGAGGTACGCTTCTTTGTCGGCGGGGTGGAAGTGGAACAGCTTCCAAGTGTCTTGCTTAACCGTCTCGAAGAACGGGAGTTCGGTCGGGTAGCCCCAGTGCCGCGGTTCGCCTTCCATGTACGCGGACATCTCGAACGGCGGCAGCGGCGGGTGCCCGGCGGCGTAGATTTCGTGCGTGACCACTTTGCCTTCGGCCGCACTACCGACGTGACACGATACGCACAGTTTGGCCTTCACCACCGGGTTCCGCAGGTCGTTCATCCCCTTCGAGTATTTGTACACCGGGTCCATCGTGCGCCACTCGATGACACCTTTCTTGTTGTCCGATTCCTTGTAGTGCTCGGCCTGCCACTTCTCGTGCAGCCCATGACACAGCGTGCAGTTGACACCGCCGGCGCTGGTCACGAAATCCTTTGCGACCTTCTCAGGTAGCGGCTTGCTCGGCGACTTATCGACCGCGTGGCAGACGAGGCACTCGGCCGCGGTGGAAACCTTGTACCCGGCCGGGCGGTGCTTTTGAAGGACCTCCTCCATGCGCTTTCCGAGTTCGGAGTCGAGTCGGGTGAGCGCCGCGCTGTGGATGTCTTTCGTTTCCCAAGTCGGGCCTTCGTTCAGGCGGACGAATTTGTCCGAACCGAACCGGGTGGCAAACGTCGCGGCCCCTTTGTCCGCTCCGCTGTGGCACGTGACACAGTTCGCGATGCCCGCGTTAATCTCGCCGGCTTTGTCGCCGGGGTGTGCGCCGAGGTACGCGAGCGCGTTCGGCGTGTCGCCGCCGGCCTTGTCCTTTTGCGCCGCGCGCACCGGCGCGCCGCCGGGCGCTACCAGTGCGAGTGCGACCGCGCCGGCCGCAATAACGGCCGACGCGAACCGCACGCGCTGGGCGTGTGCCGAAGTCATCAGTTGCCCCCCGTTGGAGCCGTCGCGGCGCGCAGGTCCATGAAGCGCTGGCGCAACTGCTCGATCCGTTTCACTTCCGATTTCTTGCCCGGTTTCGGCTCCGCTGGCGCGAAGTCGAACATCCACGGGCTGTCGAACCGCACGCGCCTGTTCGGGTCCGGGTCGAACCGCAACCCGTCCCGAATCTTCTCGATCGGCGCGCCCCACTTCACTTTGTTCACACCGCCGCTCGCGTGCGCCATCGCGGCCGCACCGAGGTAGTTCGCCGCCAGCGCGTCCCAGTCGTGGTCGGCAAGCCGGTCGCTGTCCCGCCCGGTGCCCAACGCGTTCTTGGCGAGTTCCCCGGCCAGTTTGTACGCGGTGCCGCTCGCCATCGGTTTGGGCCCGCGGTCCTCGGCGTCTTGCAGTGCGACGAGCCACGCGTCCAACTCGGCCACGGCCTTCGCCGCTTGTGCGGCCACGTCTTTAGCCGAATAGCCCTTGCGAGTGCGCATCAGGTCTTGCAGTTTCTCGACCTCACCGATGCTCGGCGCGGTCAGCCCCGGGAACGCGTCGGCGCAGTGGGTATGCGCGACCTTCACGGCCGTACTCGACCACACTTCCCAACCGGGCGTGCCCGGCGGGCGCGGTGTGGCGCTGAGCGCTTTGCGCGCGTCTGTGTCCGAAAGGCTCTGGTGGCACGCGTAGCAACTGTAGCCCGCGAACTCGGGCCACGCGCCGCGGTCCGGGAACTTGGCATCGGCCACTGCGCCCTTCTCCGCGCGCTCGGCCCGCACGCGGAGCAGTTCGGCCGCGGCACGCAGTTGCGTCGCTTGGCCCACCACCCACAGCCGCACTTCCAAGTCCGGTTGCGGGGTCTTCTCTTCCCAGTGCTTGCGGTAGCCCTTGGTGTTGTGCATCTGGGCCGCTTCGAACGTGATCCGCGGGTGCCCGGCGGCGTACAGCGCGTGGTTCACGTCGCGGTCCGCGTCGCCCATGTGACACTGCGCGCAGGTGAGCAACCGCGCCACCAAGTTCCCGGTGGGCACGAATCCGGTCTCCGCTTTTTGGCGGTTCGTCTTCGCCTTCCATTCCGAGGTGTAGTGGTCGCCGCCCCACTTCTCCGCCGGGCCGTGGCACGCGCTACAGCCGACGCCTTCGGCAAGAATCTGTTCGTTCACCACGCCCTTCTCGTCTTTCACCACCACCGCGTGGCACTTGAGGCACAGTTCGGCCTTGTGCGCTTCGCCGATGTTGAGTTTCTTCGCCATCTCCACCGAGACCGGGTTGTAGAGCACGCGGTAGGCCCGGTTGTGCGGGTCGCTGTCCGGCTTGCTTTGCGCCTCGGGCGCCCACGTGGAGTGCTCGCTGCCCACTTGGCCCACCGCGCCGCCGCCGTGGCACGAGGCCGCGGAGCACGAGGCCGCGGGCCGGTGCGCGAATTTCCCCTCTGCGGTCAGGCCGTAGGGAGTGGGGGTTGCGGGAGGGGCCGCGGTGCCGCGGGGCGCGTCGGGGCCGAAGGCGCTTCCGAGAGCGCACGCGACGAACACGACCGCGCAAACGAGAACGGAACGCACGGGTGCTACTCGGGGTGAAGGGCCGGCGCGTCCGTGCGGGGCTTCCTAGCATCCTGTTACTTCGGAAGTATGACCCGGAATCCGGTCTCCAAATCGGCCCAATTCAGCATCGGGAACGGTCTAGTGTTCGCTTCGCCCGGCCCTTCCGTCGGGGTCAGCGCGTCGCGCACCTTCCGAAAAGCCGCTACATCCGCGGGAACCCGATTCGCCCGCTTGAGTGCGGCGGCGGCCCAGAACAGTTGCGCCGACGCGTCCCACTCCGGGGCGGTCGGCCCCCCGGCCCCTTTCACGTACCGGAGTGCGAGCTCTTCGGCCCCGTCGTTCGAGAGGGCCAGCCACTTGGCGCGCAGGGCGGCCATCGCGTTCGCGGCCTCGGCGGCCACCGGGCCGGCGTTGCGCGACGGGCGCGATTCGACCGCGAGGACCACGGCGCTCAGCGGGGCCTTGTCGCGCGCCGGTTCCTTCAGCCCGGCGGCGCTGGTGAGCGGCCAGATCGGTTGCCACGGGGCGACGCCCAGCGGGCGCCCGCCCGTGTGGTTCAAGCTCTGCCGCCAGTCGCCGTGTTCGGTCGAATTCGGGCTGCGCAAGCCGTGGTGGCACGCGGCGCAGTTGAACTCCGCGTACTCCGGCCACGGCGTGCGCGGGTCGCTCTTCGAGCGCTCCACGCGGTCGGCGAGCAACCGGCACGCGGCCTCGGCGTGCGCGGCGCGCCCGACCAGCCACACCTGCGCGGGGTTCGGTTCGTAGGCCGGGGTGTTCGGTTTCAGCCGCTCCTTCTCCTGCCAGTGCCGCGGGAGGCGGGCTTGGAAGTCGGCGAAGTCGAAGTTCAGCCGCGGGTGCCCGGCGGCGATCATGTCGTGGTTCATGTCGCGCACCGGAACGAGTTCGTTGCCGCTCGCGTCCGTCTGGGCCGGCGCGCCGACGTGGCACCCGGCGCACGCGACCGCGCGCGCCCCCATATCGTAGAGCGGTTCCATGCCGTGCTCGGCGTAGCCCTTCTTGCGGTCCGCTTTGAACGCGGCGGTGTAGTGCGCCCCCTGCCAACCGCCGGCCGCGCCGTGGCACGCCTCGCAGCTCACGCCCTCGCTGCGCAGCGCGAGCTTGTCGGCCTTGTCCCAGTTGCCCTTCGCGGCGAGTGCCGGGTTGGTGTGGCACGCGACGCACCGCGCGTCGGCGGTGGCGGGCGGCGGCGCCACGCGCTTGTCGCGGATGCCGTGCAGGTTGCGCATGATGTGCTCGCCGGACACCTTCACCGTACCGTTCTTCGTGTCGGCGTCGGTGGTGGACAGCACGGCGTAGGCGGCGGTGTGCGGGTCGGCGGCGGTCCAGCACGCGCCGGAGCTTTGCCACGTGGTGTCGTCGTACTCGCGGCGCAGCGCCTTCTGGGCGGGCGCGCCGTGGCACGCCGCGGCGAGGCACCCGGCGGAGCCGACGGGCACGCGTTTCAGGTCCGCGGCCGAAGCGGTGGGGCGCTCGGGGTCCGGCTTCACGACCACATCGGGGGTTTCGCCGCGCCGCGTGTACACCACCAGCGTGACGAGGCCCGCCGTGACGAGCATGGCGAACAGAACGGAGCGAGCCGCTGAAAGCATTGGTGGGCCAACTCGGAGCGTGGAGCGGGGCGCGCGCGAACCGGTGCGCTCACATGTTCGGGGTTTTCGCGGTCGCGTGCAAGTGCCCGCGCGCAATTTTCGCGCGCCCCACCCAACCCTTACGGGCGCGGCCCCGGCGGTCTTTCGCCGCGCGCGAATTTCCGAATCGCGGGCCCCGCGCCCGCCGAAGGTGTGCGAGTGACGTGACGGTCGGAGCGAACCGGGCGCGCCCGGCAGCTTACGCGGCCCTGCGCAGCGGTTCGGCGGTGCGGCGCGCGGCGAAGATCGGCTTCTTCGCCTTCAGCACCAGCACGCGGCCGATCCAGCGCTCCAGCACGAACAGCGGCAGCACCCGCCACAGGTGCGGCAGTTCGCCGCGCCGCAGGTGCCGCTTCGACACGCGGTGCTCGCCGAACTGGGCGAACAGGTGCCGCAACTCGCGCCCGGTCGTCTTCGGGGCGGTCGCGGGGTCCGCGGGGCGCGTCCACCACAGGCGCACCAGCGGCAACAGTGCGCCCTGCCAGAACGCGCAGTCGTAGAACGCGGGGAACAGCCCGATCAGCTTCCCGCCGGGCCGCAGCACGCGGAACAGTTCGCCGGCGCGCTCCGCGGTCGGCAGCGCCGGTGCGTAGAGCGCGTTCAGCGCTACCACGTCGAAACTCGCGTCCGCGAACGGCACCCGCGGGCCGCTCAGTTCCGCGATCTCGGCTCGCAGGTTCGCGCGGTTGAAGTTGTCGCGCACCACGCCCGGCCAGTCGGCCGCGTCGGTGCCCACCGTCACGCTCATGCCGTGGCGCGCGTACCGCACGGCGTCGGTGCCCGCGCCCGGCCCCAGCACCAGCACCGATTGGTCCGGGTGCCGGCCGAACTCCAGCGCGCGTTCCAGCCACGCGCCGTGCCGCTGGTACCGTTTCAGTTCCAGTTCCTCGAACCACTCGTCGGTGAACGGTTCGCACTCGCGCCGCGCGCGGCGCACCGAAAGCGGGCGGATCAGCTCGCGCGTGGCCGCGAGGTGCCCGTCCGGGCGCGCGGCCGCGGGCACCGCGAACGGCTGCGGCGTGGTCGCGTCGTCCGGGCCGGGCGGCCCGTCGGCGAACAGCTTCAGGTTTCCGAACGTGCCGCCCATTCGCGCCCGCGGTTCGGGAAAGAATGATCGCGGGGGATAGTCGCGCCGCCGGGTGCTGTCAACGCGAACCGCGCCGCCCGTTCACTTCAGGATCTCGGTGATCGGCTGGCCCCGTTCCAGTTCGAGCCGCTTGCGGCCGGGGATTTCGAGCCGGGAGAGGTCCAAGCCGAGTTGGTGCAGAACGGTCGCGTGCAAGTCCGCGACGTAGTGGCGGTCCTCCACCGCGTGGAAGCCGAGTTCGTCGGTCGCCCCGTGAACCACACCGCCCTTCACGCCGCCGCCGGCGAGCCAGCCCGAGAACCCGTAGATGTGGTGGTCGCGCCCGCGGAGCGGCTCGTCGTCCAATTCGCCGTCCGGTCGCGGTTCGACGTTCGGCGTGCGGCCGAACTCCGTCGCCCACACGACGAGCGTGCTGTCCAGCATACCGCGGCGCTTCAGGTCGGTGAGCAACCCGGCCACCGGCCGGTCCACCTCCCGGCACCGCTGGGCCGTGTTCTTCCGCAACTCTTGGTGCGAGTCCCACAGGCCGTTGTCGTCGTCGATCGCGCCGCCGTGATAAATCTGCACGAACCGGACCCCGCGCTCCACGAGCCGCCGCGCGACGAGGCACTGCCGGCCGAACGGGGCCGTCTCCGGGTCGTCCAACCCGTACAGGGTGTGCGTCGCCCGCGTTTCGCCCGCCAAGTTCACCAGTTCGGGGAACGACGTCTGCATGCGGAACGCCAGTTCGTACGACCCGATCCGGGCCTTGAGCGCGGGATCGTCCGGGTACTCGATGCCGGCTTGGCGGTTCAGCTCGCCCACGAGTTCGAATTCGGCCTTCTGGGCCTCGCGCGTCAGCCCAGCCCCCTGCGGCGGGTACGGGACGGCGCGCGCCGGCTCGACCTCGACCGGCACGCCGTCGTGTTCCGGCCCGAGGTAACTGGCTTGGTGCGAAGCGGACCCGCCGCCGAAGTCGCTCGGCGGGCGGCCCATCACCACGAACTTCGGGAGGTTCCCGGCGGCCGTACCCAACCCGTAGTGCGCCCACGAGCCGACCGACGGCTCCCGCCCGTCGATGGTGATCCGGCCGGTGTGTGCCAGCACTTGGGCCGAGTGGCTGAAGTCCGTCGTCCAGAGCGACCGCACCACCGTGAGATCGTCGGCGCACCCGCCCACGTGCGGGAGCCAGTCGCACACTTCGGTGCCGCACGCGCCGCGCTTCTTGAACCCGACTTGCGGGCGCAGGATCTTGGTCCCCTGTTTCGCGGCCCCGGCGAACATGCGGAAGTTCTTCGTCACCCGCGGGTCGCGAACGGCCTGCTCGTACGGGGTCTCCGCGATCGTCTTGTCCGCGTACTTGGTCAGCGCCGGCTTCGGGTCGAACGTCTCGATATGGCTCGCCCCGCCGACCATGAACAGCCAAATGACGCTCTTGGCGGGAGCCTTCGGCGCGGGCGCGGCCGGTTCGGCCGACACCGGGCGCGCGACGCCGTCTTCGAACAGCACGGCCGCGAGCGCGGTGCCGGTGAAGCCCATCCCGACGTCGGCGAGGAACCGGCGCCGCCCGATTCGGCGGGCGGCGCCGTGCGGTCGTATCGGCATTGCAGTCGGCCTCCGGTCAGCGAACGGTGATGAAGTCGTTGTGGTTCAGCAGGGCGTGAACGAGGTACTCGCGGGCCCGCGCCGCCGGTGCCGGCGCCGGGGGAACCGCCGCTAGCGGGCGCGCGTCCCCCAGCACGAGCGGCAGCCCGGGCACGCGCTTCGCTAGTTCCGGATCGGCCGGGGCCGGCGGCGGGACCGGGGGCAGCGGCGTCAACCGAGTGGGGTCGGACAGCAGGTCCGCTTGGCGGGCGAGGAACGCTTCGCACGTCTCGATCTCGGCGCGGGTCGGCGCGCGGCCAAGTACGTGCTCGAACGCTGCCGGCACGAACGCCGCCCCGGGCGCGGCCGGTTCGAGCCGCCGGGCGATGCGACGGGCTTGGTCCCACGCGAACGCGCTGTTCTCGAGGGCCAGAGCCTGTTGCGGCACGACGCTCTCGCTCCGGCGGTAGCACTCCTCGACGCCCGGGGCGTCGAACGTCCTCAGGAACTCCATTTTGTCTTCGCGCGAGTGCCGGTAGTACAGGCTGCGGCGGCCCGTGTCGGTACCGCGCGCGTGATCGACCGGCGGCCCGCCGGCCGTCGGCTCCAGCACCCCGGCGAGGGCGAGGAGTGAGTCGCGGACCACCTCGGCCTCCATCCGGCGCGCGGTCGCGCGCCAGTAATACGCGTTGTCCGGGTCCGCGGTCCGGTTCCCGGCGGCGCTGTCCCGCGTCGAGGAGTGCATGCGGTACGCGGCCGACGTGACCATCAGCCGGTGCAGGCGCTTCGTGCTCCACCCGCGGTCCATGAACTCCACGGCAAGCCAGTCGAGTAGCGGTTGCTGCGCCGGCGCGGGCGTGCGCGTCCCGAAGTCCGCGACGTTCTCGACTAGCGGCCGGCCGAAGTGCCGCGCCCAAATGTGGTTCACCGCGACGCGGGCCGTGAGCGGGTTGGCGCGGTCGCCGATCCAGCGGGCGAGCGCCAATCGCCGCCCGGTGCTCGCGCCGCCCTCCGGGGGCACCACGGTAGCCGTGCCCCCGAGTACCGGCGGAACGCCCGGCACGATGTGGATCGCCTTGTCCGGGTTCCGCGTGTCGCCGCGGACGAACACCCACGTCGGTTCGTCGGGGCGCGCGTCGAACGCGCGGGCGAAGTGCGCCGCCGGCCCCTTCTCGCCGGGCACCGGGTCGGTGCGCACGTCGTGCGGTTCGAAGAACGCCCGAAACCGGTAGTAGTCGGTTTGGGCGAGCGGGTCGAACTTGTGGTCGTGGCACCGGGCGCACCCGAGCGACAGCCCGAGGAACGCTTTGGCGGTGTGATCGACCGCGTTCTCCAGTCCGATGTTGCGGTCGAGTTTGAACCAGTTCCGCACGAGGAACCCGGTCGCGGCGAGGGCGTCGGGGGCGGCCGGGGCGACCTCGTCGCCGGCCAACATGTCGCGCACCATCCGGTCGTACCCGGCGTCCGCGTTGAGCGCGCGCACGATCCAGTCGCGCCACCGCCACACGTGCGGGCTGCCCCACCAGATGTCGGCCTTCGCCTTTCGGCCGTCGGCGTCAGAGTACCGCCACACGTCCATCCAGTGGCGCGCCCACCGTTCCCCGTACTGCGGGCTGGCGAGCAGGCGCTCGACCGCCGCTTCGTACGCGGCGTCCGAGGGGGCGGCCAGAAACGCGGCCAGTTCTTCGCGGGTGGGCGGGATTCCGATGAGGTCGATGGTGACGCGGCGCAACAAGACCGCCGGCGGCGCGGGCGCGTTCGGAACCAGTCCGCGACTGCTGCGACCGGCGGAAAGGAACGCGTCGATCGGGTTGGCGGCGGGCGCGCCCGGTTCGCCGGGTACCGGGGCGGCGACCGGCGGGCGGAACGCCCAGTGTTCGCGCGGCGCGGGCGGGCCGGACTCGGGCGAATCGGTTTCGGCCTCGGCTGGGGCCGGCGCGCCGGAGTCGATCCACGCGCGCACGAGCACGATTTGATTCGGGGTCAGCGGCTCGCTGGCGGGCGGCATTCGGGGTTGGTCGTCGGCCCCGGTCAGCACCTTCACGAGGAGGCTGTGTTCGCTGTCGCCGGGGATCAGAGCGGGCCCGCCGATCCCGCCCTTGCGGATGTGCGCGACCGTGTCGAGGCGGAGACCGGCCGCGCGCTTGGTCGGACCGTGGCAGCGGTAGCAGTGCGCCTCAAAAATCGGCTGAACGTGTTTCACGTATACGTCGACGGCCGAGCGCGGCTTCTTCCGGCGCGCCTTGCCCGGCCCCGCGAGCGCCCACGCGCCGGCACCCGCGACCAGAAGGAGGACGACGAGAGCCAATCGGAAGCGCTTCGGGATGCGGTTCATGCGACTCCTTTCGCCCGCTCGGCGCTCACTCCAGAACGCGGGCCGAACTCAAGAACAGACCGTCACAAAGTACGCCACACCGCCCTCTCCGACCTTCGGCACGAATCAAAACCGGTCTCTAGCCGACCGGGGCGCTCGCGGTCAAGGTCGAGTGGTCGGTCGAAGGCGCAGGGATTGTGGTCGGGCGAGTTGGTGGTTGTGAGTGCTTGGTCGGCTACTCGAAATGGGTCCACTGATCGCGCCAGCGCCGCAGCGGCCGTTCGACAAGTAGCCGCCAACTCCGCACAAGCGCTGGCAGTTCTCAAAGCCCCAACTTCTACTTCTGAGTAGCCCGGACCGCGAGTAGAATGCGCGCCTCTCACAGGAGCGCGCCATGAAGATCGGCCTCGTTGGGTTCGCGGGCACCGGGAAGAGTACGGTGTTCGAGTGGCTCACCGGCGAGAAACCGGACCCGTCCAAAGTGCAGCAGGGTCAGACCGCGATGGCCGACGTACCGGACGACCGGCTCGCGCAAATCGCCGCCGTCTTCAAGCCCAAGAAGACCACCTACACGAAGATCGCGTTCCTCGACACGCCCGGTCTGATGATCGGCGAACAGAAGGACAACGCGCGGCGACTCGCCATCATCCGCGAGGCGAACGGCGTGGCGGTCGTCCTCGACGGCTTCACCCGCACCGACTTCGCGAAGCAACTCGCGGCGTTCCGCGACGAGTGCCTGTTCGCGGACTTGGAAGTGGTGTCGAACCGCATCCCGAAGATCGAAGCCGGTCTGAAGAAGGCGAAGCCCGCGAAGGAGCGCGAAGCGGACGAAGCCGAACTCGCGCTCCTGAAGCGCGTGGTCGCGGCGCTCGAAGCCGGCACGCCGGCGTCGGCGCTGGGCCTGACCGCGGACGAAGAGAAGGCGGTTCGCAGTTTCCAACTGCTGACGCTGAAGCCGGAGTTGGTGTTCGTGAACCGCGGGGACAGCGGCTTCAACGACCCGCTCCCGGCGGACCTGCTCGCGCTCGCCCCGGCCGCGACGCAGGCCCCGGTGAAGCTCGAAATGGAACTGCTCGCGCTCTCGGACGAGGACCGCGCGTCGTTCATGGCGGACATGGGCGTGACATCGTTCCGCCGCGCCGAAACCGTGCGCGCGCTGTTCTACGGTGTGGGCCGCGAGGCGTTCTTCACGGTGGGTCACGACGAGTGCCGGACGTGGTCGATCCCGAAGGGCTGCACGGCGGTGGAAGCCGCGGGGTGCATCCACCGCGACCTGAGCGAGAAGTTCGTGCGCGCGAACGTGATCGGCTTCGCGGACTTCGTGGCCTGCGGCTACTCGGAGAAAGAAGCGAAGGCGAAGGGTATCCAGCGCACCGAAGGCAAAACCTACGTGGTGAAGGACGCGGACATCATGGAGATTCTCGCGGGGCACTGACCAAGTCCGTTCTTGTGGCACCGGCCTCTGGCCCAATGGCACTTACTTTGGCTCGTTGGATTTGTGGGTCCGGCCGCTGGCCGGTGCAAATTCAAGGCATTTTGACACCGGCCAGAGGCCGGTGCCACAAGAACTCTGGCCCAAAGTAAGTGCCATTGGGCCAGAGGCCGGTGCCACAAATCCAAGAAGCCAACGCGAGCTTTCACGCGCCGTCCGGCACCGCGGCGGCGGGTTCGATCTGAAGGCGCTCGCCAGCCACGTCCAGCGCGAGCCAGTTCGTGACATCTTCCGGCGGCAGCAGCGCCGCCCAGTCGATCACTTCTACCGAATCGAACGCGCGCGGCAGAAACAGCACGAACGCCCACTCGCGCGGCCGTTGGCCTTGCACGATCCACGCGCGCCCCGCGATGCGCGGCTCCGGGCCTTCGAGGTGGTACTCGCGCGGCACGAAGCCGTCGCACCAGAAGCGCCTCAGCGCGCGGTCGGTCTGCCCCGCGAACTCGCCGCACACGCGGAACTCCAAACGCACCCAGAAGTCGGCTTCGGTCATCGGTGCGCCCCTCGCGGAAACGAGCGCCATGATAACACAACGGGCGGCGCGACCGAAGTCGCGCCGCCCGTGCTGTGGCCGCTCACTCGCGTTCGCGGCTCGTTCGCAATCAGCCCGCGCTTACGCGTCGGGCTACATTGCGTTGGTTACTTCTTCACTTCGTACTCGGCGTCGATCACGTCGTCCGGGCCGTCCTTCTTGCCCTCCGGTCCGCCGCCCGCGGGGGTCGCGCCGCCGCTCTTCGTGTACATGTGCTGAGCCATCGCGCCCGCCGCTTGCTCCAGTTCGGCCGTCGCGGCCTTGATCGCCGCCACGTCGTCGCGGCCCAGCGCCTCTTTCAACTTGCCGATCGCGGCGTTGATCGGGGCCTTGTCCGATTCGGTCAGCTTGTCGCCAGCATCCGCGAACGACTTCTCCGTCTGGTGAATCCGGGCGTCGGCCGCGTTCTTCGCTTCCGCGAGGTCGCGCTTCTTCTTGTCCTCGTCCGCGTGCAGCTCTGCGTCGCGCTTCATCTTCTCCACGTCGTCCTTGCTCATCCCGGACGCGTCCTTGATCTGAATCTGCTGCTGCTTGTTCGTGCCCAAGTCCTTCGCGGACACGCTGAGCACGCCGTTCGCGTCGATCTCGAACGTCACCTCGATCTTCGGCACCTGCCGCGGCGCGGGCGGGATGCCGTCCAAGCTGAAGAACCCGATCCGCTTGTTGTCGCGGGCCATCGGGCGCTCGCCTTGGAACACCTGCACTTCCACGCTCGGCTGGTTGTCCGCGGCCGTGGTGAACGTCTCGGTCGCCTTCTTCGGGATCGTCGTGTTCCGCGGGATCATCACCGTCATCACGCCGCCCAGCGTTTCGAGGCCCAGCGACAGCGGCGTCACGTCGAGCAGTTGGATTTCCGCCGCCGCCCCGAGCAGCAGTTGCGCGCCCTGAATTGCCGCGCCGATGGCGACCACTTCGTCCGGGTTCACCCCCTTGTGGCCCTCCTTGCCGAAGATTTCCTTCACCAGTTGCTGCACGCGCGGCATCCGCGTCATGCCGCCCACCATCACCACTTCGTCGATCTGGTTGGGCGCGAGTTTCGCGTCCTTCAGCGCCGCGAGCACCGGCTTCTTGCACCGCTCGATCAGGTGCTCCACCATACGCTCGAACTGCGTGCGCGTGATGTTCATCGTCACGTGCAGCGGGTTGCGGTTCTCGTCCATCGTGATGAACGGCAGGTTGATGTCCGCGTTCACCTGTTGGCTCAGGTCCTTCTTCGCCTGCTCCGCGGCCACCTTCAGCCGCTGCATCGCCATCGCGTCCTTGCGCAGGTCGGTGCCGTGCTGCTTCTTGAACTCGTCGGCGATGTAGTCCATCAGCACTTGGTCGAAGTCGTCGCCGCCCAAGTGGGTGTCGCCGTTGGTGCTCTTCACTTGGAACACGCCGTCTTCGCCCACGTCGAGCACGGAGATGTCGAACGTGCCGCCGCCGAGGTCGAACACCGCGATCTTCTGGTCCTTCTTCTTGTCGAGCGCGTACGCCAGCGCGCCGGCGGTCGGCTCGTTGATGATGCGCATGCGCTGCTTCACGACCTTGCCGTCTTTGCCGCGAATCTCGTAGTCGGTGTCGAACCCGGCGATGGCCGCGGCGTCGATGGTCGCTTGGCGCTGCGCGTCGTTGAAGTACGCGGGCACCGTGATGACCGCCTTGCGCACGGTGTGGCCGAGGTACGCTTCCGCGGCTTCCTTCAGCTTGCGGAGCACCATCGCGGAGATTTCCGGCGGCGTGAACTGTTTGCCGTCGATGTCCACCTTCACGAGGTCGGTCGGCCCGCCGGTGATCTTGTACGGCACCAACTTCTCTTCGCTCTCGACCTCGTCGTGCCGGCGGCCCATGAACCGCTTGATGCTGTAGATGGTGCGCCGCGGGTTCGTCACCGCTTGGCGCTTCGCGGGGTCGCCCACGAGCCGGTCGCCCTTATCGGTGAACGCGACGACACTCGGCGTGGTCCGCACGCCCTCTTGGTTGGCAATCACCTTCACCTCGGTGCCGTCCATCACGGCCACAACCGAGTTCGTGGTGCCCAAGTCTAGACCGACCACGTAGCGGCTGGGAGTGTCGTCGACGGCCATGCGAAGCGCATTTCACTACTAGGAGAAACAAAG
>JALHNS010000082.1 GCA_022843445.1 Gemmata sp. | reverse complement strand
ACGCGAACGCGCGCGCCGCCGGCGCGGGCGCGACCGGCGCGCCGGACTGCGAGAGCGGGTCCAGCGGGATCGGCACACTGGTAGACGCGCCGGACGCGCGCGGGTTCGGTACGGTCGCGGGGTGCGTCGGCTGCGAGCCGCTGACCGGCTTTACCGCGGGGAGCTTGTCGAGCGTGCGCGTCGCGAACGTGGGCGACGGATCGGGCTTCGGCAGGTAGTCCAGCATGTCGAACGCGCGCTTCAGTTCCGCGGCGCGCGCGCGCAGGGCCGGGTCCGCGTCGAGCCGCGCTTGCACGCGCCGCGCCGCGGCCGGGTCCAGTTCGCCGTCTAGGAACGCGACCAACTCGGCCTCGAACGGGTCGTCGGCCGGGCCGTCGGTCGTCGGGCTGTCGCTCGACATGGCGTCACGCCGGGGGTTGGGTCACTCGTCCTTCGCGTCCGACTCGTCGTCGCTCTCGTCGCCCTCGTCGGCACTCGGCGGGGGCGGGTCGCCGTCCATGTAAATGTAGCCCTGAAGCGCCTCGCGCAGCTTGCCCCGCGCCCGGCTGAGCAGCGATTTCACCGCCTTCGCGCTCAGCCCCATCACCTCCGCGATGTCCGCGTAGTTCATGTCTTCGAACTTGTTCAGCACGATCGCCATCCGCTGGCGCTCGTTCAGGCCGTCGAGGGCGCGGCGGATCACCTCCGCGAGTTCCTGCTGGTGCAGGTTGTGCGACGGCGGTTCGTCGCGGGTGGGCGCGAGGTTCTCCGCGGGCCGCGGGCCGAGCGGCCCGGACTCGCGCACTTCGAGCGGCACGACCGGTCGCCGCTGCCGGTCGCGGAGCGCGTTCAGCGCGAGGTTGTTCGCGATGGTGAACAGCCACGTGGAGAACTTCGCCTTCGGGGTGTACTTCTTGCGCGTGCGGAACACGCGCAGGAACACCTCTTGGGCCAAATCTTCGGCCTCTTCCGCGCTGCCGACGAGGTGGTGCATGACGGCGACGAGCCGGTGCTGGAACCGCTCTACCAGCTCCGCGAACGCGGCGGTGTCGTCCGCGTCGCGCACCCGGAGCATGAGCCGGATGTCCGGGTCGCGGAGGGCAAACTGCGAACTGGTTTGCCCGATAGCCATGAGGAAGAAGAGGTCAGAGGTCAGAAGTCAGAAGTCAGAAGTCAGAGTTCGGCGGAGCGGGCTAATTCTCGTCTGTTTTCTGCCGTCTGTCCTCTGCTCTCTGACTTCTGGCTTCGGCTTCGGCTTCGCGGCGCAGTTGGCCGCACGCGGCGTCGATCTCGGAGCCTTTGCGCTTGCGCACCTTCACGCTGATGCCGCGGGCCCGCAGCGTGTCGATCAGCCCTTGCAGGTCGGCGTCGCGCGGGCGGCGGTACGGCAGCCCGGTCACGTCGTTCCACGGGATCAGGTTCACGTGCGCCTTGCGCCCCGCGAGCAGCCCGGCGAGTTGCTTCGCGTGCTCGGGTTGGTCGTTCAGCCCGCCGAGCACCACGTATTCGTATGTCACTTGCCGACCGGTGGCTGCGTAGAAGGCGTCCGCGGCGCTGAGGATCGCGTCCAACCCGGTCTTGTCGTTCGTGGGAACGATGCGCGTCCGCAGTTCGTCGTTCGGGGCGTGCAGCGACACCGCGAGGTGGTACTGCTTGCCCACGTCGGCGAGGCGCGCCATCTTCGCCGGCAAGCCCACCGTGGAAATGGTGACGTGCCGCGCGCCGATGCCGAGGCCGTTCTTGTCGCCGGCCACTTCGAGCGCCGCGAGCAGATTGTCGAGGTTCGCGAGCGGTTCGCCCATGCCCATCACGACGATGTGTGTGAGGCGCGTCGCGCGATCGGGGTTGGTGCTCGCGGCGTCGGTCAGATTGCGCAGGCGTACGAGCTGTTCGACGATCTCACTCGCGGATAGGTTCCGCACCACACCGTTCAGCCCGCTGGCGCAGAACACGCAGCCCATCCCGCAGCCGACTTGCGTACTGACGCACGCGGTCGCGCGGCCGTCGTCTTGGATGAGCACGCACTCGATCATCCCGCCGTCGGGCAGCCGCAGCACGAGCTTGTGCGTGCCATCCGTCGCGCTCAGGTGGCGCTCGACGCGCGTCCCGAACACCGCGAACGATTCGCCCAGTTCGGCGCGCAGACCCTTCGGCAGGTCGCTCATCTGGTCGAACGCGGTGGCGCGGTTCACCAGAATTTGCTTGCGAATCTGGTTCGCGCGCATCGGCGGTTGCCCGCGCTCGGCGAGCCACGCGCGCATTTCATCGGGCGCGACCTCCAAAAAGGCGCGCTTCGGCGGGGCGTCGGTGAGCAGCGGCAGCGTCGCAGGCATAGCGGGTATTCTACGGCCGCGGTGCGCCGCGGGGAAGCGCTCAGGCGTGCGGCGGGTGCGCGACCCAACCCGGCGGCAGTTCGGCCTCTTCCTCTTCTACCGGTTCGTGCTCTGCCGGGTCCCAGTTGGCGACGCGGTGCGCCACGCAGTGCCGGGCGATGATGAGGAACCCGCCGTACCAGAGCCACGTGAACCGGAACAGGTTGTGCCCGCCGAGGCCCATCAGCAGTAACAGGAACACCGCGACGCCGATGGCACGCGGTAGCGTGAACACGAGGTCGTTCTCCCACGCCGGGACTTCGCGGCGCACGCGCGCGATCGCCTTCAGGTTCGCGCGGAAGCAGAACAGGATGGCGAGGAACGACACCAGACCGAGCGTGCCGGTTTCGCCGACGAGTTGCCCCGGCAGGCTGTGCGATTCGATCTTCGTGTTGTTCGCGGGCCGCCACGCCCCCGGCCCGATGCCGGTGAGCGGGCTGTTCATCCACTGCTTGAAGCCGAGCGTGAGACCGAGCAACCGGCCCTCGCCACTCTCCTTCGCGTTCGCCGGCCCGACGTCCGGGTTGATGATCGTCTCGAACCGCGTTTGCAGCGATTCGGGTAGCGCCACGAACGCGAGCGGCGCGCACACGCAGAACCCCACGAGCGCCGTCATGCGGTACCGCGTGCCCCAGATGACGATGCCGAACCACACCACGAGGCCGATCAGCGACCCGCGCGACCCGGTGAGCAGGATGCACAGGCTCGACAGACCGACGTAGCCGAAGATGAGCTTCCGGCCGAGCGCGCCGCCGATCTCGGATTTCCACAGCGCCCACACGATGGGTAGCGCGAAGATGATGCTGGCCCCGAAGCTGTTCGGGTCGCCGAGCGTCGTGTCCACGCCGATCATCCGCGCGATGCCCATGCGGTAGGTGTGCCGGCCGGCGAGGTACTCGCGGAACGAGTGCAGCAGGTACAGCCCCATCACCGCGACGAACCCGCACGCCATCCGCTTCAGACCCGCTTCGTCGTGAACGGTGGTCACGAGCAGCACATAGAAGACGACGATCTTGAGCCAGTCTTCGACGACCGGTTGCCCGGTGTCGGACCACGGACTCATGGCCCACGCGAGCAGCACGGCGCACGCGAACGCGAAGTAGGCGGCGTGTTGCGTGTTCGCGAGGAACCGCTTCTTGGGGTGGACGACCCACACCGCGAGCGTGAGCAGCATGTACACGCGCTCGACGCGCAAGTCCCCGAGCCACGGCCAGACCTCGAACGGCCGGTCGATGAACAGGAACATGTAACCGATGAGCAGCCAGTGCATGGCGCGACACCGTCCGTGGTGAATGCCGAGAAGGGCGACAGTGTACCGGCGCGGCGCGGCGGGTGGGAAGGGCAACCGCGGCGCGGATCAAAGGGGGCCAACTGGGTCAAAAACGGTGAAGAGGGCCACAAGTTGGCCCCCTTTGGCCCCCTTTGAAATACGCCTAGAAATTCCTGCAATTCAAAGGGGTCCGGGCCAAAGGGGGCCAAAGGGGGCCAACTCCCGCGCGCGAGCCCCCCGCTCGTATCAGGCGCGAATTTCGGGGCGGGTGGCGGCGCGTTCCGAGTTCGCGCGACTCTACGAATGGCCCCGTGCGGATCGCGTGCCGCGCCGCCGAATGTAATTGTACCGGTGCCCAGTTTAGTTCCAAAGTCAGTCGCGCTCGGGCCAGCGCACGCCCCAAAACCCCATTTCGAGTTGTTCCAGCGGCAAGCCGGTGAGCTGTTGCGCCGCGGCGAGAATGGCGTCCGGTTCTTCGTACATCGAAACCAGAATGGAGCGCGTCCGGCCGCGCCCGTCTTTCCAACAGAGGTTCACGCCCGCGTCGCCGCGCACTTTGACGCGCGCGCCCGCGCCGCCGATTCCGCCGGGCAACGGCACCACGAGCACGCCCAACCGGGTCGCGTCGTCCGGTTGGAGCCGCGCGTGGGTGCGAAGGAGCGAGCGCTCCGCGATCTCGCGGGCGCTCACCTCGACGCGCGCGTGCCGCGCGCGCAGGAAGTAGTAAATGCCGATCGGCGGCAGGAACATGATGAGGCACCCGGACGCGGTCACAACGCGCCGCGCGCCGCGGCGCATCTCGTGGACGCGCGGTTCGCCGTCGTCGGTCATGGGGTGCCTTACGCGCCGGCGTCGTCGGCTTTCGCGCTGCGGTCGGCGGTGCGGCACTCGACGAGCGTCACGATTTCGCCGTCTTGGACGATCTTGCCTTCGTGGTTCACCACGGCGCGGTACCACACCACCTCGCCGCGCCGCCCGCGCCCGCGGATCGTCTTCTCCTTCACCCGGCTGAGCGTGTAAATCGTGTCGCCGATGAACACGGGCAGGTTGAAGTTCCAGTGGTTCACGCGGAGCAGCGCGAGGACGCGCGTGGGCGGCGAGCCGACGCCGAGGCCGCTAGCGATGCAGAACACGCCGAACCCGTGCGCGATGGGACGGCGGAACGGGGTGGTTTTGGCGAACTCGTGGTCGATGTGGATCGGGTTGAAGTCGCCGCTGAACCCGGCGAAGTTGACCACGTCCGCTTCCGTGACCGTGCGCCCGCCGGACTTCCACTCTTGGCCGACTTCCAGATCGTCGAAGTACAGGTGAACGGTCGAGAAACTCATATCGGCCTCAGCGCAGCGGGGCGTTCTTAACTGATGCTATACGCCCCGCGGCGCGGCGCAACAACCCCGACTCACCCCACCTCGAACAGCGGTACCGGTTTGCGCTCCGGCGTGCTCAGATCGACCCCCACGAACACGCCTTCCGCTTCCGTGACGTGAATCGTTTCGGCCCCGCGCTCGGCTAGCACGTCGATGTGAACGGTAATCGACGTGCGCCCGACCTTCACGATGTGCGTCTGGAACCGCACCACGTCGCCGACGAGCACCGGCTTTTTGAACTCGACGCGGTTGATGGCGACCGTGACGAACGACGCCTTCGGGTTGCCGCCGCGCAGTTGCAACTCGCGCTGCGCGGAGATGGCCCCCGCGAGGTCGATGTACGACAGCAGCACGCCGCCGAAGATGGTCCCGTGCCGGTTGGTGTCTCGCGGCATCATCGGCACCTGCACCGCCACATACGGCTCGGACATGCGCTCGCCCCTCGTGAATCGTTCGACCCGTGTTACACTGCTAACTCGCCCCGCCCCGGACCAGATGCCGTACAGGTGCGCCGATGGCTTTCAGCACGGAAGGGTGGCGAAAGCTCGTTGTCGGTGAATTGGTCTTCTACTGGCAAGAAGCCGACGGAATTGATGTTCTGCGCGTTCGACCGGAGATCGAACCGCATCGCTTGCTTCGCGTCACAGAGAACAATTGCCGGCACGGCGGGTATCTCGGTCGCGCGACACCGGGCGTCGCTCGCGCGGCCGTTGAATGTGCGATCGAACACGGGTGGCTCACAACACGACCTGCACTGCTCGTGTGCGCGTTCGGTGACCCCGCGCGGTGCGTGTGCGTTCAACCACAATGGCTAACGTCAACGGTCCTCGCGCTTGCTCAAGGAATCCAAGACGAGAGCGCCTTCGACCGCATGCCGATCCTCGCGGACGCGCTCCAAGACGCCGGGTGCGAAGACGCCGACATCCTGAACCACTGCCGCGCCGCCGGGCCGCACGTTCGCGGGTGCTGGGTGGTCGATTTGCTCCTCGGCAAATCGTGACCGGAGCCGTTCGACACGTTTTACACTGTGAACTCCCCACCCTCGACCACATGCTGTGAAGGTGTGCCGATGGCGTTCAGCGCGGAAGGTTGGAGAAAACTCGTCGTCGGCGAACGGGTCTTCTACTGGCGCGACTGGCGGGCGAACTTTGATGCGCTGTTTGTGCGTCCCGAGGTGGAGCCGTATCGCTTGCTGCGCGTGACCGAAAACCGGTGCGAGTGCGGCCCGCGCTCGGGCTGGTCCGCAACTCCGGGCCTCGCGCGCGCGGCTGTCGATTGCGCGATCGAACACGGGTGGCTCACCGCGCAACCGGCGCTGCGCGTGTGCGCGTTCAGCGACCCCGCGCGGTGCGCCGGCATTCGACGCGAGTGGGTCACTTCAACGGTGATCGCGCTGGCGCAAGGCATCCGAGACCGAACCACCCTTGGCGCGATGCCGATCCTCGCGGACGCGCTCCAAGACGCCGGGTGCGAAGACGCCGACATCCTGAACCACTGCCGCGCCGCCGGGTTGCACGTTGGCGGGTGCTGGGTGCTCGATCTGATCTTCCGGCAAGTCGTGAGCGCGTTGTAGCCGCCGCGGCGGGGCGGATCGGCTAACCGCTTCCCCCGCGACGCACCGCTGCTCGGGCGCGGCGCGCCGAAGGGCGGGGCGGGGGCGCGGGTGCCGTCGCCGGTTCCGCACTTGCGGCTCACGCGTCGCGCGCCCACAGGTCCGGTACGTCGGTGGTGACGCCGCGGGCCGTGATGCGCTTGTAGGGCCAACTCGTCGGCGGGGTGATCGGCTCGCTGCCGGTCGCGGTCACGAGGAACGTGTCGGCGCACGCGGCCGGCCCCACGCGCGGCTGCCACACCACCGCTTGGCCTTCCGCGAGCGGTTCGTCTTGGCCGCCCTTGCGCAGCTCTTCCGCCGCGAACCGGCCCGTGCCGTAGCCCGGTTGCGCCAGCCGCGCGTCGAACGCGAACGCGGTGTTCGCCAGTAGCACGTCCATCGCCTCGGCCACGGGCGACACGCCCGCCCCCGGTTGCGTGTACGAGCGGAAGATGGCGAGCAACTTGGCCGCGAGCACGTGCGCCGCGCGGAACGCCTCCGGCGGCGGGCCGAAACTCACGCACCGGGTCGCGGTCGCGTACAGCCCCTCGCGCTGCCCGGTCGCCTGAAGCACGCACGCCCGCGACACCGGCGCGGGCGTGAACCCGGCGCGCCGGTACTTCTCCCCGCGCGCGTCCGCCGTTACGGTGAGCGCCGCCGGTTCGATGCCGCGGTGCAGCAGGCGGTGCCCCAACTGCCCCGCGATCTCCTCTTCGGAATCGCCGGCGCGAATGGTGCGCCCGGTCGCCTCCACCGCCTTTGTCACTTCGGCGCCGAGCAGCCGGTAGCGGTCGCGCTCGTAGGCGCTGAGCGCGCGGAGCCACGGGCGCAGGTGCTCGTTCACCATCGGGATGTTCGGGAACGGCCGGTCCGCCGCGACCGTGCGCCCGCTGGTCACGTTGTACAGCAGGTCCGAGCGCCCGCCGGGCCACTGCCACTCCTTCAACTGGAACCCGAGTTGGTCGAGTTCCTCGTCGAACAGGCGCTGCGTGTCCACGTTCGAGCACAGCAGCCACCGCTGCCGACCGTTGCAGTAGATGCCGGGCCGTTCGGAATCGGCGTGCAGCCCGCGGTTCGTGAGGCCCGAGGTGAACCACGCGACGTGCGCCGGCATGAGCAGCACCACCGCTTCCAGCTTCGCCGCGGCGAGCAGGTCGGCGAGCAACTTCTGCTTCAGGTCCACGTCCGCGCGCCGCGCGGCCAGTTGGTCGTCTGAGGTCATGCGGTATCGCGTGGGACCGTGGCTCTTCTGTAGCCGGCCTCTGTGAGGCCGGAGCTACCTTCGTCGTACAGCACCGGGGTTGCTCAGTTGAAATGATGCGTCCGGGCGGTGGTTCTTGTGGCACCGGCCTCTGGCCGGTGCAAAGAATCTTCGGACTTCTGCACCGGCCAGAGGCCGGTGCCACAAGAACAAACCACATCATTTCAACAGAGCACACCGGGGTCACAGACCCCGGCTACAGAACGCGCGTGGCTCGCTGTCATCACTTCTTCAAGCCCTTGCACCATTCGGTCATCAGGTCCACGCCGGCGCGGTCCGGCACGAAGCTGGAAATCGGGGGCATCTGCCCGCTGTTGGTGCCGCGCGCGCCGATGCGGTGAATCAGCACGCTCTTTTCCGGCGCGCCCGGGGCCACCAACTGCGCGTCGGCGATGTTGAACGCGTTGTGCAGCGGTTTCACGCCGATCAGCTTCATCTTGTCCCACGCGGTGTCCGGCGCGAGGTTGAACTGCGCGTTCCCGCCCCCGGCCTCGACGTGACAGCTCGCGCAGTTCGTGTGCAGCCACGCCCGCGCGCGGGCTTCGAGCGGTTGCGCCTTGTCGTACGGGTCCGCGAGCTTCTTCAGCGCGGCCGGCGCGGACGGGAGCATCGGCCCCGATTTCGCGGTGCGCTGGTTCGGCTGCTGTCGCTCGGCGGCATCTTTTGGTTGCGGCACTTCGGCCGCCCAATTCACGTTCAGCAACCCGACGCGCTCGAAGACGCGCAGTTGGTTGTCGGTGCGGCCGTTCGGATACGTGTGATCTTTGTTGAGTTGCGATTCGCACAACCCCAATACGAAGTTCGCGGCGCGGCTGTGGCACACCATGCACTCCGCGCGGCTCGGGAACCGCCACTGCGTTTCGGCCCCGGCCGCGCCGCCGCGGAGCGCGTAGCTCACGTTCATCCCCTGCGCGCCCACGAGCGTCGCGTCGGTGCCTTCGGGGTTCCACTGGTACGAGTAGCCGTACCACTCGCCGTTCTGCCGCGTCATGAACCGCGTTTCGATCCACTTGCGGCTCGTCGGGTCGCCGGGTTTCATTTCGAGCGCGAAGCTCTTCACTAGCACGGTCTTGTCCGGGAAGTCGAACGACCGCGACCGGTTGTAGCCGATCGTGCCTTCCGGCACCGCGACGAAGCGCGCCTTGTGCGCGCCGTCGGACCAGAACGGCGCGTTCACCGAATACGGGAGCACGCCGGGCTTCATCGTGTGTTCGGCGACGTTCTCGAACAGCCCGCTTTCGCTGAGTTTCTTGGGGAACGTGTTCTCGTGTTTCGCCTCGTTCGGAACGAGTTTGAAGAACCCGCCCTCGCCGCTCGGCGCGTGGTGCAGCACGATCAGTTCGCCGTCCGGGTCCACCTCGAACCCGGTGATCTTGAGCGTGGTAATCGCGATCTTCTTGTGCCACTCGATCTTCGCGCCCGTGTGTTTCACGGCCCAAATGTGCCCGGTGCTGTAATCGCCGTACACGTACGCGCCTCCAACTCCGGGCGCTTCGTGCCGCGATACACCACGCCGCCGGTGAGCGAGCGCGCCTCGCTGTGGTGGTGCTCCACGGTGGGCGGCGCGAACGGCTTCGGCCCGGCCTTGCGGGTCGCGTAGAACTCGTGGCTGCCCTCCATCACGCTCCACCCGTAGTTGTCGCCCTTCTTCACGAGGTACGCCTGTTCCCACAGGTCTTGCCCGTTCTGGCACACCCACAGTTGATCGGCCTTCGCGTCGTAGGTGATGCGCCACGGCGCGCGCAGCCCCATCGCCCACGTTTCCGGGACGAAGTCCTTGTTCGCCGCGAACGGGTTGTCCTTCGGCACGCTGTACGCCTTGCCGTCGGCGGGTTTGTCCACGTCGATGCGCAGCACCTTCGCTAACAGCGAATCGGTGCGCTGGCCCATCAGGTTCGTATCGGAGTCGGAAGTTCCGTCGCCGCTCGTCACGTACATCAGCCCGTCTTTGCCGAAGCACACCGCGGCACCGTTGTGCCCGTCGCTCGGCCAGTCGATGATCGTTTTCGCGCTCGTCGCGTCAATCGTGTACGGCGCCTTCGTGGTCATCGTGTAGCGCGTGATGGCGCTGTGTTTGCCCTTGCGCTCCGGCAGCGTGCCGTTCCAGCCGAAGTAGACGTAGCCGTTTTCGGCCCACTTCGGGTGGAACGCGATGTCGTACGCGGTGCCTCCTCCGGGCGTGTCGAGCACCTTTGCGCCTTCCGTTGTCGCGCCGTCGTACTTGAACCGATAGACGGCACTGTGCGCGTAGGCCCGCGGTTGGGTGATGAGGAGCATTTCGCGCGTGCCGGGGATCGCGCGAACGCAGATCGGGAACTCCGGCCGGTACTTCTCCAGCGCCGGCACGGCCACGTACGGCGGCGGCGGATCGGGGAAGCCGCTCACGGTGCTGGTCGTCAGCGGCTCGCGCTTGTCCAGCGCGAACGGCTTCGCGGTGGTCGCGTCCGCGCCGACGAACTTCAGGCTCGCGTAGTCGTCGGTCTGGTGGAAGAACGCGTCGAGTTTCTTCTTCGCGATGGGCGCGACGCACGACAGTTCCGGTTCCTTCCAGTCCTTGTGGTAGTCGAACCGCGCGAGGTTCAGCTTCCACGTCTCGCCCGCGGCGGGGCGGCCCCCGGTGCGCAAGAAGTCGCTCCACGGGATGCGCCCTTCCACCACCCACGCCATGTCCGCTTTCGCGCCCCTCGCGCCTTGCACCTTCGCTTTCGCTTCCATGTGAAACGTGCCCGCCTTCGACTGCTTGGCGATGCCGGCGAGGTCGTACTTTGGGTAAAAGGCGTCGAACTGTGTGCCGTTCGGCGACACTTGGAACTCGTAGTACCCGGTTTTCTCCGCGTCCGGGCGCAAGAACAGTTCGAACACGTCGTTCTTCCACAGATCGCCGTCGTGTTCACGGATGTCAGCGACGATGTCGGAATCCTGCATGTGCGCGTGGAAGTACAGGAAGTCGCGGTCCCAGAGCAGGCGCGCGGTCGTCTTCGTGCGCCCCATGCGCGCCTTGTCGCCGAGCCACGGCAGGTGGAACGCGGAGATTTCGTGTGCGTGCTTCCACGCGGGTTCGGTAGCGTCGCCGTCGAGGGTGATTGGGGAATCGGCCCAGCGGCACTCGAACGCGGTGGGCGGAGGCTGTTTCAGTGGCTCGGGCACCGGGTGGTCGTCGGCGGCGCGCGACGGAACGAGAGCGAGCGCGAACACGAGCGCGGAAAGCGCGACGGCCGCGCGCGGCGTGAAACGGAGCATGTCGGAACCCGGTGCGAACGGATCGGCGAGTCGGGCTATCGTACCCGCTCGCGCCGGGCGTCGGCAACAGGATAGGAACGAACGCGCCCGCCAAATTGTGGCGGGCGCGAACAGACGGGCCGGAAGCGGCCGCGCCGGACGTTCAACCCACGAAGATGCCGGAATCGACGCCGTAAAGGGACGAGTGCATCTGGGTGGCCCCGGCGGACGGGTTCGCCACCTGCGGGGCCGCGTAGCGGGCCACGGCGCGGCCGCTAGTGGCCATCAGGTCGGCGGTGCCGTCACCGTCGGTGTCGGTGATCGCGAGCCGCACGCCGTTGTTCGTGCCGCCCCAGAGGAAGCCGTCGGCCAAGAACGCCCGCGCACCGTTCGCGGAGAGTTCGCGCCCGCTCACCGCGCGCACAAACGCGGGGCCGGCGGTCGGCCCGCCGGCGATGTCCGCGTAGCCGTCGCCGTTCAGGTCGCCCACCGCGAGTTGCACGCCGAACTGGAACTGCGGGTCCCACAGGTAGAAGTCCGGGGCGAGGCGGCGGTCCGCCCCGGCGGCGAGCGCGCGCCCGTCGAAGGTGGCGACTACCGGTATCGCGGCGGTGGCCGGCGCGACCACGAGGTCGGAGTAGCCGTCGCCGTTCACGTCGCCCACGCCCAGCGACAGACCGCCGCCGTAGGGCACGTTACCGAACGGGTGGAACAGGGCCGTCAGCGCGAGCGAGCGGCCGTCGAACACGCCCACCACCGGCGGGCCGTTTTCGGGCGTCAGCACGATGTCCGCGACGCCGTCGCCGTTGACGTCCCCCGCGGCCACGTTGAACCCGCCGGTGAAGCCCGGCACCGGGGCGAAGTCCGCGATCAAGCTGACGCTGGTGCCGTCCCACACGCGCACGCGGGCCTCGATCCCGCCGCGCGGCACGGTCACGATGTCCGCCACGCCGTCGCCGTTGAAGTCGGCGCGCGCGAATCGCACGCCGCCGGAGTAGCCGTAGAACGGGGTCACGGTTACGGTTCCCCGCGGGGTGCTCACGCGCACTTGCGACTCGTAGCGGGTGCCGTCGAGCGCGACCGCGTAGCCGGTGGGGGCCGCGGAGCGCACCGCGACCGGCGGCGACACCGCGACCGGCGGCGACACCGCGACGGGAGGCGACACCGCGACCGGCGGCGACACGACGACCGGCGGCGAGTTCACAACCGGCGGCGGGGGCGGCGGCGGACTGACCGACACCGGGGCCGACGTGAGGCCGGCGGGTGCGTTCACGTCGAAGAGCGCGAAGTCCGTGCGCGTCGGGTTCTTGTTCGCGTCCAGCACGCTCGTGCCGATCAGCCCCGCGACCGTGAGCCGCCCGTTGCGCGCCACCGCGACCGGGAACAGCACTTGGTTGCGAACCGGGTCCGATTGCCGGAACATGGTTTGGAGCGACCACGACGAGCCGTTCTGCGTGGCGACGCGAATCTGCCCGGCGTACTGGTTCGCGTAGCTCACCGGCAGGTGCTCGCCCGCGTCGTCGGAGAACGCGATGGTGGCGCGGCCCTGCGCGTCGAAGAACAGTTGCGGCGCGAACCCGGTGAACCGCGCGCCGTCGCCGGCGACGTACCCGTCCGGTTTGTCGGTCACGGTCTGCCGCCGCCACTGCCCGTTCACCAGCGTGTGGTACAGCAACTGCGAGGCGTACGGCGAACCGGTGTTGTACCGGTCCACGTAGTAGCTCGCGATGCCCACCTGCCCGTTCACCGGGTTCACCGCGACGCTCGCGCCCAAGCCCGCGTCGGCGGTGCCGTCGAGCGGGGTCATTACGGTTTGCGCGCGCCACGCCCCGCCGGGGTTGGTCGCGTACATCAGGGTGCTTTGCACCGTGGAGAACGCGCCGGCGATGTAGAACTGCGGGGTGTAGGTGACGTGCGCGACGCCGTCCCGCCCGACCGCGAGCGAGAGGAACCGCGGGGCCCAGCGCGCGCCGGTGAACCACACGTCTTGGCGCAGGTCCGCGGTGTCGGCGACCTTGGCGAAGCCCCACCCGCCGCCCATGTTCGTCGCGTAGTACAGCGCGCCGCTGCCGAAGTTGCCCGGCCCGGTCGCGGCGACGTTCGATTCGGTGAAGACGAAGTGGATCGAGTTGTTCGGCCCGGCGGCGGCGACGAGGTTGTTCGGCCCCCACTGCGAGGTGAACGGCGGCGCGATCGTTTCGAGCCGCTGCCAGCCCGCGCCGGTGCGCGCGTAGTGGTGCACTTGCGTTTGGTACCGGCCGACGGAGCCGTTCCACGCCTTCTCGAGCATGAGGGCGTGCGGGGTCCCGTCGCTCGTGAACACGAGCTGAGCGGTCTGCGACGCCTTCTGCACGTCGTCGACCGAGTTGTACTGCGCGGCGGTGTACCCGTTGGAACTGGCGACCGCGCTTTCCTGCCACGCGCCCGACACGCGGGAGCGGTACAGGAGCGTGCCCCCGTTCCACACCAGTTGGCCCAACTCGCCGGTCGGCGAGTACTGGGTCCAGTTGAACTCCCCGGCCGGGATCACCGAGCCGGCGGGAGTGAGGCGGTCTTCCAACTGTTCGACGCGGAGCGCGGGCGAGAACGCGCGAAACGACATCAATCACCGTGCTGTTCGGATTTGGGGAAGCCGAACGGTCGAGTCGGATACCGCGGTCGCCGGAACACGTCAAGCAGTTCCCACTCGAATTGAGAAGAATGTAACCTCCGAATACGGGGGGCGCGAAGGGCTTCTTGCACATTCGCGGCCCCCGCGGGGCCGGGGGGGCGCACCTCGACCGCTACAACCGCTCCCGCTTCGCACGCGCGGCGCGGCCCCGCAGTTTCGCCCGCTTCCGCGACCGGCGCGACCGCGCGGCGCGCCGGAGCGATGTGCGCGAAAAAGTGGATCGGGGTGAAGTCCGGGTGAGCGGCCCCCGTGAGGGGCCCGGTCGCGCGCGAGTGAGCGGCACCCAAGAGGGTGCCGCTCGCCTCAGCGCCCCACCGCGAACACTGTCGGCCCCGCGCGCCTCTCCTACCATAGCCCCATTCGGTCCGCGTTCCGCTCGAAGGCGCTCCACATGCTCGTTCCGCTGTCGTGGCTCAAGGATTACGTTCCGCTCCCGGCCGACCCCGGCGCGCTCGTCGAGCGGCTCACCATCGCGGGCCTCGAATCGTCCGGCGTGCGGCTGTTCGGCGTGGCCGCGGAGGGCACGTTGCGCGTGAAGCCGGCCGACGCGGGCATCGTGTGGGAGCGCGACAAGCTCGTTGTGGCGCAAGTGCTGAAGATCGAGAAACACCCGGACGCCGAGAAGTTGAAGCTCGTGTACCTCGACTACGGCGCGGGCGAGCCGAAGCGCGTGATTACCGGCGCGGAGAACATCGCGCCCGGCCAGAGCGGGATGAAGATCGTACTCGGGCTGCGCGGCTCGCGGTACTTCTTCACCGGCAAGGACGGCAAGAAGACCACGATGACGCTCGAACCGCGCCAACTGCGCGGCCTCGACAACGACGCGATGTGCATGTCCGACTTCGAACTCGGCATCGCCGAGGAGAGCGAAGGCATCATCATCCTCGACGACGCCGACGCGAAGCCCGGCACGCCGGTGCAAGACGTGCTCGGCGAAGTGGTAGTCGAACTGGACATCCTGCCGAACATGGCGCGCTGTCTGTCGATGATCGGCATCGCGCGCGAGGTCGCGGCGCTCACCGGCGCGAAAGCTACCATCGCGCCGCCGACCGTGAAGACAGTCACGGAGAGCGTTCAAGGAAAGGTGAAAGTTGAGATCGCGGACGCGAAGCTGTGCCCGCGGTACACCGCGACCGTGATTCGCAACGTGACGATCGGTGAAGCCCCGCGGTGGATGCGGTCGCGGTTGCACTACGCCGGGATGCGGCCCATCAGCAACGCCGTAGACATCACCAACTACGTGATGCTCGAACACGGCCAACCGCTGCACGCCTTCGATTACGACGTGCTGGTGAAACGCGCCGGCGGCCCGCCGACGATCACCGTGCGCCCCGCAAAGGCCGGCGAGAAGTTGAAGACGCTCGACGGCCAAGACCGCGAGTTGTCGCCGGACAACCTCGTCATCGCGGACACGAAAGGCCCGATCGCGCTCGCGGGGGTGATGGGTGGCGCGGAAACCGAGGTGTCGGCTTCGACCAAGAATATCCTGCTCGAAAGCGCGTGCTTCGACTTCGTGAGCGTGCGCAAAACGGCGCGGCAATTCAACCTGTTCAGCGAAGCGAGCACGCGGTTCAGCCGCGGCGTTCACCCGGAGCAAGCGCTCCCCGCCGCGGTACGCGCGGCGCAGCTATTCGCGGACCACGCCGGGGGCGAAGTGCTCGCGGGCGTCGTGGACGCGTACCCCGCGCCGCTGCCGCCGCAGGTGGTGCGCCTCACGTCCGCGGACATCAAGCGGTTGCTCGGCTTCGACATCCCCGCGGCCGAAGTGGAGCGCGTGCTGACCGCGCTTCAGTTCACCGTGAAGGCCGAAGGCGCGGGGGCGTGGAGTGTGACCACCCCGCCGACGCGGTTGGACATTCAAGCCGGGGTCGCGGACCTCGTGGAAGAGCTCGCGCGCGTGTACGGCTACGACAACCTGCCGGAGCGCCTGCTCCCGCTGGAACTGCCGGAGCCGAAGGGCAACCGCGCGATCGAACTCGAAGACCGCACCCGCGATCTGCTCGCCGATCAGGGCGTGCAAGAAGCGATTACGTATTCGCTCACCTCACCGGAAGCGGAAGCTTCTTTCTCCCCCCTTCCCTTCAGGGAGGGGGGGCCGGGGGGGGGAGGTGCGTTCGTGAAGTTGCTGAACCCGATTTCGCCGGAGCGCGGGGTGATGCGGCGGTCGCTGCTGCCGGGGTTGCTCGCGGTGGCGCAGAAGAACCTCGAAGCGACCGACGCCGTGAGCCTCTACGAACTCGGCTTCGTGTACCTGCCCCGCGCCGAGTCGCGCCTGCCGGACGAACCGCGACGGCTCGCGCTCGTGCTGTGCGGTCGCCGCTCGCCGGCCGCGTGGGACGACCAACAGGGCGCGCCGGTGGCGCAAGCCGATTTCTTCGACCTGAAGGGCGTGGTGGAAGCGCTCGCGGCCGACCTGCACCTGCCGGCGGTGACGTTCGCCACCGCGCAGAATGTGCCGTGGCTGCACCCGATGCGGGCGGCGGAGCTACGCGTGAGCGGCGCGGCGGTGGGGGCGTTCGGCGAACTGCACCCGAAGGTCGCGTCGCGATTCGGGTTCGGCGACCGCGCGGTTCAGGTGGCAGAGTTCGACCTCGAAGCGGTACTCGCAAGTGTGCCGGAACGGTATGGCTACAAGCCGTTCAGCACGTTCCCGCCGGCGAAGCGCGACGTCGCCGTGGTGGTGCCGCACACGACCGCGGTGGAACAGGTGCTGAGTGAGATTCGCGCCGCGGGCGGCGAGTTGCTGACGGACGCGGCGCTGTTCGACGTGTACCGCGGCGCGGGCCTGCCGGAGGGCACGAAGAGCCTCGCGTTCGCGCTGACGTACCAAGCCCCGGACCGCACGCTCGGCGACAAGGAGATCGCGAAGGCGCACGAGCGCGTGGAGGGCCGCTTGCGCCACGTTCTGGGCGCGCAAATCCGCGGCAAGGACATCACATGACCGAAGCCCAGTGGCTCGCGAGCGCGGACCCGCTCGCGATGCTGTTGCCACTGAGCGGCGTAGCCTGCACGCGGAAATGGCGACTGTTCGCCATCGAATCGTTCCGGCACCTGCCATACCCGTTCAACTTCCCCGTGCTGAAGGAAGCGCTCGCGCTGGCTGTGGCAGAAGTGGACGGAATCGCACACCCACCGGGAAACGTGCGCGAAGCAATGGACCGCGCAAGTTGGGACCACGACGCCGACGACCCGCGTACGCATCTCGCACGAACGACCTATGTGATGCTGTCCGATTCTGTGAAGGCAATCGGCGCGTCTGCGAGAGCGTAATCTACGCGCTCGCAGACGCGCTCGAAACGACGCGCACCGCGGGCGTGCGGGCGCGGATTCGCGGCGCGCCTGTTCGCCCTCTGACGCGGCAGATAAGCTAACCGCTTTCCCTGCGACACGCCGTTCGGAGCCACTCCCGTGCCGAAGATTAAAGTCAAGAACCCGGTCGTCGAGATGGACGGCGACGAGATGACCCGCATCATCTGGCAGCGCATCCGCGAAAAGCTCATTCTCCCGTACCTCGACATCGACCTCAAGTACTTCGACCTCGGCATCGAGTACCGCGACAAGACCGACGACAAGGTGACCTTCGAGAGCGCCGAAGCCACCAAGCAGTACGGCGTGGCCGTGAAGTGCGCCACCATCACGCCGGACGAAGCGCGCGTCAAAGAGTTCAACCTGAAGCGCATGTACCCGTCGCCCAACGGCACCATTCGGAACATCCTGAACGGCACCATCTTCCGCGAACCGATCGTGTGCTCGAACGTGCCGCGGATCGTGAAGCACTGGGACAAGCCCGTGGTGGTCGCGCGTCACGGCTTCGGCGACCAGTACAAGGCGAGCGAAATCCTGTTCCCGGGCGCGGGCACCGTGAAGCTCACGTACACCCCGGCCGACGGCGGCCCGGTGATCGAGAAAGAAGTGTTCAAAGCGCCGGCCGCGGGCGTCACGCTCGCGATGTACAACCTCGACGAGAGCATCCGCGGGTTCGCGCGGGCGTGCTTCAACTACGGTCTCGCCCGCGACTACCCCGTGTACCTCAGCACCAAGAACACCATCCTCAAGGTGTACGACGGCCGGTTCAAGAACCTGTTCCAAGAGGTGTTCGACGCCGAGTTCAAGACGCAGTTCGAGTTGAAGAAGCTCACCTACGAGCACCGGCTGATCGACGACATGGTTGCGAGCAACCTGAAGTGGAACGGCGGCTACCTGTGGGCGTGCAAGAACTACGACGGCGACGTGCAGTCCGACACCGTGGCGCAGGGGTACGGCTCGCTGGGCCTGATGACGAGCGTGCTGACGACGCCGGACGGCAAGACGGTGGAAGCGGAAGCGGCGCACGGCACCGTGACGCGGCACTACCGCGAGCACCAGAAGGGCCGGCCGACGAGCACGAACCCGATCGCGAGCATCTACGCGTGGACCCGCGGTCTGATCTACCGCGGCAAGATGGACGGCACGCCGGACGTGGTGACGTTCGCTGAGACCGTGGAGAAGGTGTGCGTGGACCTCGTCGAAGCCGGCAAGATGACGAAGGACTTGGCGATCCTGATTAGCGACAAGACGAAGTACCTGACCACCGAAGAGTACCTCGACGCGGTGGACAGCGAACTCAAGAGCCGCATGGCGAAGTAGCGGCTTACGGCGCGCCGGCGCTCAGCGCCGGCGCTCCGCGGTCACTTCTTCTCCAGTTCCTTCCAGAAGTCGGCGACGGGCTTCCGGTTGATGAACTCCAGCGTCTTGATGCCCTTCAGGATCAATGCGTCGCGCTCCGGTTTGTAGTCCAGAACGATTGTCTTCAGTGGTAACCCCTTGATCGGCGTCAGGTCCGTGACCTCTGTTTCCACGATGTTCAAGTCCGTCAGGGGCATGCCCGTCAGGGGCGACAGGTCCGACACCTTCGTGCGCTCGATGTTCAGGTCGTTCAGGCGCATGCCCTTGAGCGGCGTGAGGTCCGACACCGGGGTGGCGTGCAGCGTCAGCCCCTTCAGTGGCATGTCCTTGAGGAGCGTCAGGTCGGCGAGTTGGGTGCCGGAGCAATCGAGGGATTCGATCTTCAGGCCGCCCAGCCCCTTGAGGCTCTGAACCGGGAAGCCGACGACGATCAGGCCCTTCAGCGGTACGGCCTTGAGCGGTGAGAAGTCCGTGACCGGGTTGCCGTCGAGCCACAGCCATTGAAGCGGCATTCCCTTCAGTGGCGTCAGGTCCGCGACTCGGTTGTGCCGCACCCAAAGTTCCGTCAGAGCCAGCCCCTTCAGTTGCGCCAGATCGGAGAAGAGTCCGGGGGCGTCCAGTCGCCCTTCGGCTTCAAGTCTCTTCAGCCGGGTCAGGGCGCGGACCGGGGACAGGTCGGAGACGGTACCGCTCGGCAGGCGCAGCGCGACCACCACGTCGTTCTCGATCGTCTGCGTGAAGGTCCCGTCGTAGCCGGGGTTGCGCTTCTTCAACTCGCGGCGCACTTCCTCGAGTTGCTCGGCGGCGGTCAGCGCGGCGATGCGCTTCACGTCGCCGTCGGTGAACGGCACCCCGACCGATCCGAACTCCTTCAAGAACTCGGCGACCGGCTTGCCGTTGATGCGCTCCAACGTGGGGATGCCGCGCAGCAGCGCGCCGTCCCGCTTCGCGTCGAAGTCGAGATGCACTTGCGCGAGCGGCTTGCCCTTCAGTACCGCCGTGTCCGTCACCTTCGTGTTCTGAAACGTGATCCACTCCAGAGGGGCGTTCTTGAGCGGCGACAGGTCGGCCACTTCGGTGCTGTTCGTCCAGAGGATGCGCAGCGGTCGGTTCTTCAGCGGCGCGA
The DNA here is from genome assembly GCA_022843445.1 of Gemmata sp. Taxonomy (GTDB): domain Bacteria; phylum Planctomycetota; class Planctomycetia; order Gemmatales; family Gemmataceae; genus Gemmata. Next base: position 1,868 of record JALHNS010000082.1, on the reverse strand, counting down.
GGTCCGTGACTCGCGTGTACGAACAGTTCAGCACCTGCAGCGGCATCTCGGCCAGTGGCGACAGGTCGGCGACCGGCGAGTAATCGACGTGTAGGAGGGTCAGCGGCATCCCCTTGAGCGGTGCCAGGTCCGCGATCGGGTTCGAGCTCAGGTTCAACTTCGTCAGTTTCAGCCCCCTGAGCGGTGACAGGTCCGCGACGGCCCCCGGCATCTTGGCCCGGCCGGCACAGATCAGTTCGCGGAGCGCCGGCACGCCGCGCAGCGGGGACAGGTCGGTCACGCCGACGGGAGAAAACGTCAGCCCCACCAGCTCGTTGTTCTCGATCTTGTGCTCGACCTTGCCGTCGAATCCGGGGTTGCGCCGCACCAACTCCTTCCGCACCTCTTCGATCTGTGCGTTCGCCGGAAGCGCCGCGATGCGCTTGGCGTCCGCGTCCGTGAACGCCGCGAGCGGCGCAGCACCGGGCACCAACTCCTTGCCGGTAGCGAGATCGTAGAACTTCGCCTCCGAACTCGTGTGGAAGCCGACGCACGCGGTGCGGAACGTGGGATCGACCGCGAACGCCCGGTGCGCCTTGCCGGTCAGGTCGAAGCCGCTGACGCGCTCGCCGGTGTCGAGGTTCCACACGCCGACGTGAACGCCGTCTTGTCCGTGGCGCAACACCACCCGCTTGCCGTCGGGCGAGACCGCGCCGACGGTGATCTGGGTGCGGCTCTGTTGCGGGACGATGTCGCGGACCTTTGCGCCGGTCTTCGCGTCGTGGATTGCGACGCGCATCACCTCGCCCTCGCCGCGACAGAAGAGGACGTGTGCGCCGTTCGGGCTGAAGTGAACCTCGAACGCGTAGCCGTCGTCCGGCGCTTCCCACGTGTGCAGGCTTTGCTTGAATGTCGGCGACTTCGGATCGACGTCGTAGAGGTGGACGCGCGAATTGTGATCCCAGCGCCCGTCGCGCTGGAAGGCCCCGCGGCCGTCTTGGAGCAAGAGCCGGTCGGCGGTCGGGCTGAACGCGAGGCCCTGCGGCTGATTGAAGTCGCGGGTGATGCGGAGCACCTCGGCCCCGGTGCGGGCGGTCCACAGAACCACGTCATAATCGACGCACGCGGCGACTACGGAACTCGTGCGGTCGAACGTAATCCCTTCGACGTTCTTGGTTTCGCACGGCCACCGCTTCACCACGTCGAACGCGCCGACGTTCCGAACGACGAGGTGCACCCGCCCGCCCTCGCGCTCGGGGTGCGCCAGCAACTTGCTGTCGGGCGAGAACGCGCCCCCGCGGCCTAGGGAGTTGGGGATCGTCGCCCGCACCTCGCCCGTCGCGACTTCCCAGACGCGCATCGCGCCGATGGTGTTGTTGGCGTAGTCGCGGGTGACGAGCCACTTCCCGTCGGGGCTATACTGGTACGCGATGCAGGTGTCGTTGCCGCGAATCGCCTTCGGCGGCACGCCGGTGTAGTTCGCGGGCAGTGTGGGCGGTGCCGGTTGCGCCGGCGCGCGCAGGCTCGGCGGTTCGGGCACGGCGAACTCGTAGTTCTGCCCGCCGCCGACGCGCACCGGTTCGGTGTGGAACACGGCCCCACGTTCCGAGGCCTGCACCACGTACTCGCCCGGCGGAACGGCGGTGGTCGCGGTGAACGCGCGCCCCGGGCCGGGCGCGAGGTGGACGGCTTCGGTCGGTTCGTGCGCCGCGGCCGGGCCGGACACAATGTACTTGTCCCGCGGCGGGTTCTCGTTCAACAGGTGGATCGTGACGCGCGAACCGGGCGACTCGCGCCACACCACGCGCACGGTCGCGTCGCGGTTCGCCTCGATCCGCGCGCCGAACCGCAGCACCGCCTCGCGCGCGCCGATCGCGGCAGCCGCGAGC
>JALHNS010000081.1 GCA_022843445.1 Gemmata sp. | reverse complement strand
GACCTGCGCGCGAAGCTGACGCGCGCCGCGGATCGCCTCGCGGACCCGAAGACCAAGCAGGTCCGCGACTCCAACGGCATCTACTACTTCTCCGAACCGCTCGGCGCACAAGGCACGGTCGCGCTGCTGTTTCCCGGTGAGGGCGCGCAGTACCTGAACATGCTCGCGGACCTGTGCGCGGCGTTCCCGGAAGTCGAAGACACGTTCGCGTGGTGCGACCGGCTCGCGGCCGACGCGGGAAAGCCGGAAGCGTCGCTGCGCCGCGTGCTGCACCTGCCGCCCGACGCGACTCAGGCCGAGCGCGCCGCCGCCGAAGCCGAGTTGCGCGGCCTCGGGCCGTCCATCTTCGGCGTGTTGCTCGCGGACCAAGCGATTTACCGCCTGCTCACGAACCTGCGCGTTCCCGTGTCGGCCATCGCCGGTCACAGCGCGGGCGAACTCGGCGCGCTGCTCGCTAGCGGCGCGATGGGGCAAGACGACGACGGCGCGCGGCTCGTGTCCATCATGGACCTGATGCAGAGCCAAGAGGCCGCGGCGGGCGGGCCGGACGTGGCGCTGCTCGCGGTCGGCGCGGGCAAGGAAACCGTGGACGAAGTCGCGGCGGCGGTCGCCGGCGGCGCGGTGGTGGTGGCGATGGACAACTGCCCGCACCAGTGCGTCGCGGTCGGCCCCACACACCTCGTCGCGGCGGTGGAAAGCGCGCTCGCGGAGCGCGGCACGATCGCGGAGCGGCTGCCGTTCAACCGGCCGTACCACACGCCGCTGTTCGAGCCGTACATGGGCGCGTTCCGCGAGCTGTTCGCTCGCGTCCCGTTCGCGCCGCCGCACACGCCGGTGTACTCGTGCAGTACCGGCGAACCGTTTCCGGCAGACCCGGACGCGACGCGCGACCTCGCCGTGAACCACTGGGTGCGGCCGGTCGCGTTCACGCGCATGATCCGGCGCATGCACGACGACGGCGTGCGGCTGTTCGTGGAGTGCGGCCCGCGCGGGAACCTGTCGGCGTTCGTCGAAGACATCCTCCGCGGGCGGCCGTTCGCCGCGCTCCCCGCGAACCTGCCGCGCAAGAGCGGCCCCACCCAGATCAACCACATGATCGCGCAACTGTTCGCGCACGGTGTCGATGTGAACGCGGCGCACCTGTACGCGCAACCTACCCCCCCGGCCCCCCTCCCTGAAGTGAAGGGGGAGAGTCGTCTCGCTGCGCTCGACGAACAGGAACCTTCGCGACCCAACAACTCGCACAACGCGCACAGCTCTTTCTCCCCCCTTCCCTTCAGGGAGGGGGGGCCGGGGGGGGTAGGTGATGCGGTCGCGGCCTACCTCGACGTGATGGAGCAGTTCCTCGACGCGCAGCGCGAGGTGCTCACGGCGTTCTTCGCCGGGCACGCGCCCGCCGCCGACATCGCGCCCTTCGTTACCGAAGGTGCCGCGCCCGAAGTGCGGCCCGAAGCGCCGTTCTGCCTGATGCAGTCGGTTACGCACCACGTGCCCGGGCAAGAGATCGTGTTCCGCCGCGTGCTCGACGAGCGCGAAGACCTGTACGCGGACGACCACACGCTCGGCGGGCGCGGTGTCAGCCGCACCGACCCCGCGCAGAACGGCCTGCCGGTGCTACCGATGACGTTCAGCCTCGAAGCGATGAGCGAGGCCGCGAGCGCGCTCGTGCCGGGCAAGGTGGTGGTCGCGATCCGCAGCGTGCGCCTGTTCCGCTGGGTACCGTTCGACCCCGAACCCACCACGCTCGAAGTGCGGGCGCACGTGTCGCGCGTTGACGCCGAAACCGGCGTCGTGGAAGTGACCGCGAACGTGCGCGACCTCGGCAACTCGTTCCTCGCGGACGGCGCGAACAAGCCCGCGTGCGAAGCGACGGTGTTCCTCGCCGACGCCTACCCGGAGCCGCCCGCGGCGCGTGCGTTCGACCTCACCGACGAACTGCCGTGCGTTTCCACCGTGCAAGACCTGCGGAACAACATGTTCCACGGGCCGATGTTCCAGATGATCCGCTCGCTGATCCGCGCGGGGCGCGAGGGCATCGAGGGCACGCTGGAAGTGCAGTCGCGCGAGACGTGGTTCCGTTCGAACCCGGAGCCGCGGTTCGCGACGGACCCGGTGCTCACCGACGCCGCGATGCACATCCTCGGCGCGTGGCACTTGGAACAGCCGGACTGGTCCGGCCGCATTCTGTTGCCCATCGGCGTTACGGCGGTCGAGTTCTTCGGCCCCCCGCCGCCGGTCGGCTCGCACGTGCTGGTGCGCGGGCACAACGAGCACGAAGACGCGCGCCAGTGCCGGCACGGCCTCGAAGTGTTCGACACCGCGGGCCGCGTGTGGCTGCGGCTCACCGGGGCCGGGTACTGGCGGTTCTACCTGCCGTTCGACGAGGTGAACTTCTTCGGCCCGAAGGACCAGTACTTCCTCAGCGCGCGCGTGCCGGCGGCCGAACCCGCGGCGGGCGCGCGGTGCTATTTCCTTGAACCGCCGCAAGACCTGCAACAGCCGGTGCTCCGCGCGTCCGGCGTGCGCGTGACCATGACGCGCCGCGAGATCGCCGAGTACACCGCGTGGACCGGCACCGAGGCCGAGCGGAACGACTGGTTCTTCACGCGGCTCGTGGCGAAGGACGCCGCGCGCGCCGCGTACAACGCGCTGCACGGCGGGGGCGTGTTCCCCGCCGACATCGAGGCGCGCGCGTCCGGCAGCCGTCTGGTGTGCGAGCACCGCGGCGGCGACGGCGCGCCGTTCCCGGCGGTGCGGGTGACGCACGCCGGCGGGAAGGTGGCCGCGGTGGCGGCGTTCGCGGAGAAACTCGGCCTCGGGTTGGTGCCACTGGCAAAGAACGCTTCGCCAGAAGACGAGCGCGCCGCGCGCGACGGTGCCGCTTGTGCCGCGCTCGCGGACGCGCTCGGGGTGCCCGCCGAAGCCTGCACGGTGGAAGCGCGTTCCGCCGACGGCGCGGTGGTGGGTGCCGGCGGTTCGCGGTACCGGGTGGCGGTGGCGGTTCACAAGAGCGCGGTGGTGGCGACTACCGTTTGCGAGGGCGCGTGATGCGAACCGAAACCGAGTTGCTCGCGGACCTGAGCGAGGTGGTGCGGCACACGTTCTCCGACCGCGACTTCCCCGACACCGTGGACGCGAGCACGCGCGTGCTGGCGGACTTGGGCTTAGCCTCCATCGAAATCGTGGTACTCGCCGAACGGCTCGAAGCCCACTTCGGCCGCCGCTTGGCGTTCGGCACCTTCCTCAAAGAACTGCGCGCGACCGGCGCGGACGACATCGAACTCGGCCAACTCGTCAGCTTCCTGCAACAGCAGTTGGGGTGACGAGCCGCGGCGCGGCGCGCTCACTTCGCGAAGTAGCGAACGGCGTCGTACTCGTCCTTCGAGGCGAACTGCTCCGTGCTGCTCACCTTGCCGTCTTTGATAACGACCCCATAGTACTTGCCGCCGACCGAGTACCACAGCATCTTGATCGCGCCCGAACCCGTCGTACTCGACGGCTTGCCGAGCAACTCGTACACCTGCGCTTCGGGCACTTCTTTTTGCACCTGCTTGAAGTCGTCCGGCGTGAAGTTCTTCGGCCCGCCGCACCCGGTGAGGAGTAACCCAACTGTCGCCACGAGCACCAAGCCCGCGGCGCGCCGGTTCATCGTGTTCATCGCGCACTCCGTCCGAATCGAGAAGCGGGTTGCGTTCACGCGAGCAATCGAACGAGCGGATAAACTACTCGCCGGTGCGGGCGCACGCAAGCGCGCGGTCGGTGCGCCCCGGTGCCGAACACCGACAAGTTGAGACGATTTTTGCGCTTTCGCCGCCGGCCCGAGTTGGCACGGACGCGCCTTCCAACAGCCCGCGGCGCGGGCCGACATGTGGATGTACGTTCACAAAGTGTCTCGTCGTGCGCACTTCTCGGAATTGGGGGTTCGCAAAAGGCGGAAATGTGGTCCCGGAGTGCTCGGTACGAGTTCGCGCTATCCAACGAACTACCCTCACCGGAACGCAATACGCGCCGATGAAAATAGTATACACGCGATCAATTTAAGTCAAGAGCGGATTCGGCCGCTCCGTGACCGGATGTGAACCCGAATCGCGAGTGCGCGGAACAGGAAAAATCCGGTCACTCCGTGACCGGACCATGCTTGGTCGAAATGCTGTGTATTGTTCTTGTGGCACCGGCCTCTGGCCCAATGGCACTGACTTTGTTGATTTTGCGTTCGGCCGTTGTGATTGGCCCACTATTTACGCCGGGTTGAGTGCCCAGTCGTCCCGGTGCGCTCCCGTGACTCCTCCCCCGCCGGACGCGGTCGAGTTAGCCGAGGCGGTTCGACGCCTCTGTGGTCTGCTCGATCCCGAGGCCATCAACGCGCGCCAACCGATGGGACCGGACACGGTCTACACCCCGTGGGTCGTCGTCTGGTTGCTCGTCTACCAGCGCCTTTGTGCTCAGGCGTCGCTGGCCGACGCGGTCGCCGAGTTGCTCCGCTCGACCCACGTGCTGCCACCCAACCGGCGCGTCCGGACGCGCACCCTGTCAGTGCCGTTGGGTCTATACCCCGCTCTTGACTCGCGCGGCAAGCCCGAACGTCGGCGCTCGCCTTCGCGCGCCGGCTCTGGTACAACAGTAGTCACCTACCTTGCACCCTCGCGCACACTACCCCGGAGACTCTCCATGTCCGGCGGACCGATTCGCTCCCGCGCCGGCCTCGCGGCCGTGCCGGTTCTGCTGCTCGTCGCGGCGCTCGCGTACCTCGCGCCGAATCGCGTGCCGGTCGCCGAGGCCGCGCAACCGCCCGCCCCGGGCCGATTCGCGCTCGAAAAGGGCGACCACATCTGCATCGTGGGCAACACGCTCGCCGAGCGCATGCAGCACGACGGCTGGGTGGAGTCGTTCCTCTACGCCAAGCACCCGAACCACGACCTGACCATTCGCAACCTCGGCTACTCCGGCGACGAGGTGACGCTGCGGCTGCGCTCCGCGGACTTCGGGACCCCGGACCAGTGGCTCAGCGGGGCCGCCCCGGTGCCGCAACCGAAGGCCGTCGCGGACAAGAGCGTCGTGCTCGAAAACCGCTTCGAGAAGACGAACACGAAGGCCGACGTGATCTTCGCCTTCTTCGGCTACAACGAGAGCTGGGCCGGCGAAGCGGGCGTCGGCAAGTTCAAAGACGACCTCACCAACTGGGTGAAAGACACCCTCGGGAAGAAGTACAACGGCAAGTCCGCGCCGCGCGTGGTGCTGTTCAGCCCGATCGCGTTCGAGGATCACAAGTCGCCGAACCTCCCCACCGGGGCCGCGGTCGCGACGCGCAACGCCAACCTCGCACTCTACACGAAGGCCATCGGCGAAGTGGCGAAGGCCACCGGCGTTCACTTCGTGGACCTGTTCGCGCCCACGAAGATCGCGTTCGCCAACGCCAAAAAGCCGCTGACGATCAACGGCGTTCACCTGAACGAGGACGGCAACCGCGCGCTCGCGGAGGCCATCGACGCCGGGCTGTGGCCGGTGAAGGGCGCGTACTTCCCGCCGAACGCGGAACTGCTCGCCAAACTGCGCCCCGCGGTGAAGGACAAGGCGTTCCACTGGTTCGAGCGGTACCGCGTCACCGACGGGTTCAGCACCTACGGCGGCCGCGCGTGGCTCAAGTTCGTCGGCGGGCAGACCAACTACGAGGTGGTGCAGAAGGAACTGGAAGTGCTCGACGTAATGACGAGCAACCGCGACAAGGTGATTTGGGAGATCGCGAAGGGCAAGGACGCGAAGCCGGACGACAGCAACCTGCCGAAGTTCGTGCCCGTGACCAGCAACAAGCCCGGTGCCGGCCCCGGCGGCACGCACCTGTTCCTCACCGGCGAAGACGCGATTAAGAAGATGACGCTCGGTAAGGGCGTGAAGGTCACGCTGTTCGCGGACGAAGCCTCGTTCCCCGAACTCGCGAAGCCGGTGCAAATGGCGTGGGACACCAAGGGCCGGCTGTGGGTGGCCGCGTGGCCCAACTACCCGCACTGGAAGCCCACCGAACCGTACGACGACAAACTGCTCATCTTCGAGGACACCAACGGCGACGGTAAGGCCGACACGATGAAGGTGTTCGCCGGCGGGCTTCAGAACCCCACCGGGTTCGAGTTCTACAACGGCGGCGTCATCGTGTGCCAAGGCCCGGACCTGCTCTTCCTGAAGGACACCGACGGCGACGACAAAGCGGACGTGCGCCAGCGCATCATCCACGGGTTGGACACCGCCGACACGCACCACACCGCGAACAGCTTCGTGCTGGACCCGGGCGGCGCATTGTACTTCCAAGAGGGCACGTTCCACCACTCGCAAGTGGAAGACCCCTACGGCCCGGCGAAGCGCGTCGCCAACGGCGCGGTGTTCCGCTACGAGCCCCGCACCCAGAAGTTCGACGTGTACGTGACGCACGGGTTCGCCAACCCGCACGGCCACGTGTTCGACCGCTGGGGCCAAGACATCGTGGTGGACGGCACCGGCGCGCAGCCGTATCACGCGCCGCTGTTCAGCGGGTTCCTCCCGTACCCGCAGAAACACGCCCGCCCGCCGCAGGTGTACCAGCAGCGCACGCGGCCGTGCGGCGGCATGGAGTACCTGTCCAGCCGGCACTTCCCCGAAGACTGGAACGGCAACCTGATCGTGACCAACTGCATCGGGTTCCAAGGCATCCTGCGGTACAAGATTTCCGACGACGGCGCGAGCCTGAAGGGGGTGGAACAGGAACCGGTGCTGTTCAGCAGCGACCCGAACTTCCGCCCGGTCGATTGCAAGACCGGGCCGGACGGCGCGCTGTACTTCATCGACTGGCAGAACCCGATCATCGGCCACATGCAGCACAACCTCCGCGACCCCAACCGCGATCGCAAGCACGGCCGCGTGTACAAGGTTACCTACGACGGCCGCGAACTCACCAAAGCCCCGAAGATCGCCGGCGAGAGCGTCGAGGCGCTCGTGGCGCTGCTCGCGGACCCGGACGACCGCACCCGCTCGCGCGCGAAGATCGAACTCGGCGCGCGCGACAGCAAAGAGGTGCTCGAAGCCGCGACCAAGTGGTATCAGGGCCAGGAGCGGATCGACATCAATCGCGCGCCGGGCGTGCTGGAGCACATGCAGCTCGAAGTGCTGTGGCTGCACCAGTACCACAACACCGCGAACGCAGACCTGCTGAAGCAGGTGCTGAAGTCGCCGGACTTCCGCGCCCGGGCCGCCGCGGTGCGCGTGCTGGTGGAGTGGCGCGACCGCATCCCCGATTCGCTCGAACTGCTGAAGGCCGCCGCCGCCGATAGCGCCGCCCGCGTGCGGCTCGAAGCGGTCCGCGGGGCCAGCTTCTTCCAAGTGCCGGAGGCCGCCGAAGTCGTCTTCGTGGCGCAAGACAAGCCGCAAGACAAGTTCGTCGATCACGTGGCGAAGGAGACGATGAAGGCGCTCGACCCGATTGTGAAGAAGGCCATCGCCGACAAGCGCCCCATCAAGTTCACCACCGCGGCCGGCGCGCGGTACTTCTTGAAGTCCGTTTCGACAGACGACCTGCTGAAGATGGACCGCACCTCGCCAGTGTACCTCGAACTGCTGTTCCGCCCCGGGGTGCGCGACGAGTTCCGCCGCGAGGCCCTCACCGCGCTCGCGAAGCAGGACAAGAAGCCCGAAATCGACGTGCTGGTGAGCGCGATTCGGGCGCACGACGAGAGCAGTGCGACCGAAGAGAGCGTCGCGTTCGACCTCGCGCGGCTGCTCACCTCGCTCCCGCAAGCGGAACTGAAAGCGGCCCGCGCGCAGCTTTCCGACCTCGCGGCGAAGGGCACCGCGCCGACGACGCGGCAAATGGGTTACGTCGCGCTCGTCGCCGCCGACGGCGACGTGGAGCAGGCGTGGGCCGCCGCGACGAAGTCCGTGGCCGCGCTCACCGATTTCGTGAGCGCCGCACCGATGGTGCGCGACCCGGCGGCGCGGGCCGCGCTGTACCCGAAGGTGAAGGGCCTGCTCACCGGGTTGCCGCCAGAGTTGGCGAAACTGGTGGCCGGCGAGAAGGGTACGAAGGGCCGGTACGTGCGCGTGGAGTTGCCGGGTAAGCAGCGCACGCTGACGCTCGCGGAAGTGCAGGTGTTCAGCGACGGCGTGAACGTGGCGCTCAAGGCGAAGGCGAGCCAGAGCAGCACCGCGGCCGGTGGCGCCGCGGGCCGCGCGGTCGACGGCAACACGAGCGGCATTTACACCGACGGCTCCGCGACGCACACCCAAGAGGGCACCGACGACCCGTGGTGGGAGGTGGACCTCGGCCGCGAGTTTCCCATCGAGCAGATCGTGGTGTGGAACCGCACCGACGGGAACCTCGGGAACCGGCTGAACAACTTCGCGGTGCGCGTGCTCGACGCGAACAAGCAGACCGTGTTCCAAGTGGTCAAGCAGCCGACCCCGAAGGAGAAGGCCGCGTTCAAGGTGGGCGGCGGCTCGCCTGAGCGCGTGATTCGTAAGGCCGCGATGTTCGCTCTGAGCGGCGTCCGCGGGCAAGAGGCCGACGCGTTCAAAGCGATCGCGAAGTTCCTCGCTTCGGCGGACGACCGCGGCACCGCGGTGCAGGCACTGTTGCGCATCAACCCGCGCGACTGGCCGAAGGACACCGCCGCGGCCGACCTCGACACCGTGCTGAAGTTCATCCGCTCGCTGCCGGTGAGCGAACGCACGTCGCCCGTCGCGCTCGACTTCATGCAACTCGGCGAGGGGTTGGCCGCCCTTCTCGAACCGGCCGCCGCGAAGGCCGCCCGCAAGGAATTGAGCGACATCGGCGTGCGCGTCATCCGCGTGGGCACCCTGTTCGACCAGATGAGCTTCGACAAGGAGCGGCTGGTGGTGCAGGCCGGCAAACCGGTGGAGTTCGTGTTCGAGAACACGGACATCATGCCGCACAACTTCGTGATCGTGACGCCGGGCAACCTCCAGAAGGTGGGCGACGCGGCCGAAGCGTTCGCCACCGCACCCGGCGCGGCCGCGGCGCAGTACGTGCCGAGCATGCCCGCGGGCACGGTGCTGCTAAAGAGCAAGCTGCTGCAAACGCGGCAGAGAGAGCAACTGAAGTTCGCCGCGCCGAAGGAACCGGGCATCTACCCGTACGTCTGCACGTACCCCGGTCACTGGCGGCGCATGCACGGCGCGCTGTACGTGGTCGCGGACCTTGAGGCGTATCAGGAGAACCCGGAGGCGTACCTCGCCAAGAACCCGCTGACGGTGAAGGACGACCTGCTGAAGTTCAACCGGCCGCGCACCGAGTGGAAGCTCGAAGAACTGGCCGACGCGGTGAAGGAGATGGAGGCGAAGGGCGGGCGGAACTTCGCCAACGGCAAGCAAATGTTCACGGTAGCGACGTGCGTCGCGTGCCACCAGTTCGGCGGGCAGGGCACGAACTTCGGCCCGGACCTCGCCAAACTGGACCCGAAGACGTTCAAGAGCGCGGCCGACGTGCTCGACCACATCTTGGACCCGTCCAAGAAGATCGACGACAAGTACGCGGTGTGGCGGATCGAGTTGACGAACGAGAAGGTGCTGACCGCGATGATCGTTGAGGAGAAGGACGGGATCGTGAAGGTGATCGAGAACCCGGTGGCGAGCGCGAAACCGATCGAACTGAAGGCAACCGACATCGCGCAGCGGACGAAGGCGAAAACCTCGATGATGTCGAAGGGCCTGCTGGACAAGCTGAGCCGCGACGAAGTGCTCGACCTGCTGGCGTACGTGTGGGGCCGCGCCGACCCGAAGAGCAAGTTCTTCGCCGGCGGCCACGACCACTAACGCCGCCGCTCTGTCGAAATGCTTGTTCGCAGTTGTGCTGTCGAAGTGCCCCTCACCCGGCCTCGAAGACTCGGCCACCCTCTCCCCGCTAACGCGGGGCGAGGGCAGGGACGATTCGCGCTCCGTTTTCGTTTCCCGCGCGTTGAGGTTATACGAGAAAGCGGACCAGCCCGCCCTCGCCCCGCGCCAGCGGGGAGAGGGCAGCGAGCGAAGCGAGCGGGTGAGGGGCCGCTCAAGGGATATTGGGCCTACGCGGTTCTACAGGTGTTTTCCGCTGGCTCAAAGTCGCGATCACTTCTTGCTTAACACCAAATCCAGAACCCAACACCCGCGAACGTGCGGCCCGGGCCCGCGGCAGTGCGCGAGCACTTCCGCGTCGTCGCACCCGGCTTCTTCGAGCGCGTCCGCGAGAATCGCAAGGCGCACTGGGTCTAATAGCCCGCTCGGTTCCGAACGTTGATCGTAAGCCGTGCGAGCTAACGCGACCGCGTTCGGCGTGAGCCATTTCGATTTGAGTACGCGCCGACGAAACGGGTTTCCGAAGATGCAACGGAGGACTTCCGCTTGAAATCGGCGCGCCACATCTTCAGCGACCGCACGAATTTCACCCGCGAGTCCGGCCGCGGTGATCGCGTGTTCCGAGGCGACCGCGCCGCAGCGGTATGCGTTGTCGGGTAACGCGTAGTTGAGCAGCGCAACGGACACCGCTCGTGACGCTTCGAGGTTCGCTCCGGTGACATTCGTTTGAGAGGACGGCCACACGTTTTCGTACACAGCGTTCGCGCTCGGAAAACCGTTTAGGGCCTGCTCGTCCGAGACCAAACCGTCCGAACAAGCCTCGGCCAATTCTACCCCCTCGCGGCTGCGCGAGTCGTGAAGCAGGTGCCACACGCTACGGCAGCACGCGCAGGCGAACAGGCGCAACTTCCGACCGCATATCTGCGCTTTAAAGAGCGCATAAAGCATCTCGTGCGGGGAATTGGAGTGCGGCCAGTCGGTTCGTTTCACAACTTTTCCTCCGCACACTCGCCTCACTTCTTCCCGAACAACGACCACTTCGCGCCGCCGGTTTGCGCTTCGCGGAACAGCACGCTCTCGCGGTGGAACTGGTACACCGCCGCGTACAGCGCCACGCCCACGCTCGCCGCGAGCACCGCCACTACGATGGGGATGTGCTCCCACGGGAAGGCGTCCGGGCGCACCGAGAGCAGTCGCTGTTGCACCATTAGCGCGTTAGAAATCGGGATCCAGCGGTTCATGCCGTTCAGTTCGATGCCCGGCGTCATGCTCAGGTAGCCCAGCGGCAGCACGATGAAGAACAGCGGCACCATGTAGTAGTTGCCCTCCTTCGTGCTGCGCGCGAACACGCCCAGCGCCAGCGCCAGCGCCGCGAAGAACAGCGCCAGCGGCAGCGCGCCCAGCGTGCACGCCACGAGGCCCGGTAGCGACACCAACCCGCCGCCGAAGATGCCGGGGGCCAGCAGCGGCGCGCTCGCAACTGCAATCGCCATCAGGATCACGTTCCACAGGCCGGTGCCGAACGCGAACGTCGCCACCGCGAAGAACTTCCCGAACACGATCTCGGTGCGCTCCGCGGGGCTGATGAGCAGCGTTTCCATCGTGCCGCGCTCCTTCTCGCCCGCGGTCATGTCGATCGCGGGGTAGATCGCGCCCGTGAGCATCCACATCACCAGCAGGAACGGGATCACCTTCACCAGTTGGTCGCGCAGCTCGTCGGCGGCCTTGCGCTCCGGCGACTTTTCCGATTGCGGGTCGCGCACCTCCACCGGGCGGTCGAAGTCCGGGGGGAAACCGGCGCGCGCGAACCGCGTCGCGCGCACGTCGCCGGCCCAGCGGTTCAGCGCCGCGGTCACCCGCTGCCCGGCGAGCTTGGAGTTCTCCTCGCCGTCGCGCCCCAGTACGCGCACGGCGGGGCGCTTGCCCGCTTCGAGCTGCGCCGCGGTGCCGGGGTCGATCACGATGATCGCGTCGGCCTCGCGCGCCACGAGCCGGGCCTTCAGTTCGTCGTCGGTCCCGCTCGGCACCTGCACCACGCGCAGCGGCGGGTCGATGGGGTTGTCGCTCCCGCTGTACCGCGGTTCGATCTGGCCCTGCGCGGTCAGGAACGGCGGGTACGCGCGCGCGGCGTCGAGCGCGCCGCCCGGCCCGCCGATGGCCGGGGTGAGGTCCGGGCGCGGTTGCGGCAGGTGCTCCGCCCCGGCCACGCCGATCACGAACTTCTTCTCCTTCAGCGCCGCGGCGAACATCAGCCCCACGCCCACGAAGAGCGGGTACATGAGCACCGGCAGCCCGAGGATGAGGAACAGCGTGCGGCGGTCGCGCAGTTGGTCGCGGACCTCGCGCTTGGCGATCAGACGAACGACGGACCAGCGCATGTGCGTTCCGGGGATGTGAGGGCACGGATGTTATAGGGGCGCACGGCGCGCGGACCCGCGGCCCGCGCACCCCTCTTGAGATCCACTCATCCACCAAGTAGTGTATTCGTGTAGGAGGACCACCCGTGAAGAAGTCCGAACCCGCCCGCCCGTGCCCCGCGAAGGCGGGCATCAAGGCCCGGCCGCCCATGACCCACGAGCAGGCGCTCGCCGTCGAAGCCCTGTTCGACGTGCTCGCCAACGACACCCGCCTGCGGTTGCTCGGCGAGATCGCTCGGCGCGACCAAGCGACCACGAGCGAACTCGCGCAAGCGCTCGACCTAACGCCGCAAGCGGTCTCGAACCAACTCCAACGGTTGAGCGACCGGGGCATCGTGGCCGGGCGGCGGGACGGGAACAGCGTGTTCTACCGGATCGTGGACGACTGCGTGGTGATCCTGCTCGAGCGCGGCCTGTGCCTGATCGAAGAGGCGGCACGGGCCGGTAAGTGAGTCCTCTTCGCAACCAACGAGGGTACGGAAATGGATCGGCGAACGGTGATCGGGGCCGCGGTGGGCGCGCTGGTCGGCGCGACCGGCACCGCGCGGGCCGACGAAACGTGCTGCGCCGGCTGCGCCGACTGCCGCGCGGCGTGTCTCGCGTGCGCGGTCGCGTGCCTCGACGAGGGCGGCCGGGCGGCGTGCGTCAAGCTGTGCCTCGACTGCGCGGACATTTGCGCCGCCTGCGCCGCGGTCGGGGCGCGCAAGGGGCCGCTGGGGCCGGAACTGATGGCGCTGTGCGCCGCGGCCTGCGACAAGTGCGCGGCCGAGTGCGAGAAGCACAAGGGCGACAAGGCGTGCGCCGCGTGCGCCAAGGCGTGTCGGGCGTGCGCGAAGGAGTGCCGCCTCGGGGCGAAGGGCAAGTAACGGCTCCCGGTTCCAGTTGTGGGTGACGCGCGACGCGCGGTTCGGCGAGAATCCCGCGCGGCGCACTGCTGACACCGGGGA
The DNA here is from genome assembly GCA_022843445.1 of Gemmata sp. GTDB lineage: Bacteria > Planctomycetota > Planctomycetia > Gemmatales > Gemmataceae > Gemmata. The sequence continues at coordinate 8,219 of JALHNS010000081.1, read as the reverse complement.
CACGGGTGGCCGCGCCCGGCACGAGCGCCACCGATTCCGTACCGCGCCCGCTCCCCCTCGGGCACCTCGTCGCCGTCGGCGGCGCGCTCGTGTGTGCGTACTGCCGACGCTCCGCGTGTTTGCGGACGAGTGGCTGAGCGCCCCGCCGTATTCGCACGGGTTGCTCGTACCTTTTTCTCCGCGTCCCTCGTTTGCAGCGCGTGGAAGGCTAATCCCCGCGCTGAACCCGCTGCCGGTGATCGGGTGCGCGCCGCTCGTGCTCCTGTCGCGGCGCGCCGCGGCGCGCGCGGGTTCGGCGGAGCCGCGCGCGGCGCTCGTTGTCGGCGCTCCGCCCGTGATTCGCGCGCGGCCCATCGGAATGTGATCTTGTGTTCAGTTGGCATCGGATGGGAAATCCGTGGGGTAGTGAACTCCGAACCAACGGTCCAGACGAGGCGCGAGTGGTTGGCGCACATTCGGCACAATTGGCGGTTCTCGCCCCGCCCGCGGGCCGCGGCCCGGTCACGGTCGGAATCCCGTTCCCCCAAGGCGCGCTGACCGACGCGCGCCGCCTCGCGCTCCGCGACGCCACCGGCGCGCCGGTGCGCGTGCAAACCCGCGCGCTGGCGCACTGGGCCGACGGCAGCGTGAAGTGGGCGCTGCTCGATTGGATCGCCGACGGCCGCGCGTACGACGCGCACGTTGTGGGCGCGCCGACCGAAGACGCCGGGCCGCGGGCGACGGTCGAAGAGTTCGACGGGCTGTTCGTGGTGAACACCGGCGCCGCGACGTTCGAGATCGCCACCGCGAACGCCTTCACGATCACGCACGGCACCACCACCGGCGAATACGTGGTGCTGGACGCAAGCGGGATCGAGCGCGTCGCGCGCGTCACACAGTGGGAAGTCGAAGAGCCCGGCCCGCTGCGGCTGTGCGTGCGGTTCCACGGGCACCTCGCGGAGCGCGACCCGAACCTCGTGGTGTCGCGGGACACCGAGTTCGACGCGCGCCTGCACTTCTGGGCCGGCACCGCGCTGGTGAAATGCGAGTTCACCATTCGCAACACGCGCCCCGCGGCGCACCCGGGCGGGCTGTGGGATTTGGGCGACCCCGGTTCGATCCTGCTCAAGGACGCGGCGCTCGTGTTCGCGTGCGCCGATTCGCGCGTGCGGTTCGCGCCGGAACCCGGCGCGCCGGTGGAGGAGTGCGGCGGCGCGTTCGAGTTGTACCAAGATTCCAGCGGCGGCGACAACTGGCGCGGCGCGAACCACCTCACCCGCGACCGCACGATTCCGACGACGTTCCGCGGCTACCGGCTGCGCGCGAACGGCACCGAGCGCACCGGGCCGCGCGCGACACCGGTCGTCGCACTCGAAGGCGCGGTCGGCGTCAGCGTGTCGCACTTCTGGCAGAACTTCCCGATGGCAATTGAAGCCACCGTCGGTTCGCTCGCGCTGCGGCTGTTCCCGAAGCAGTTCGCGGCGCTCCACGAACTGCAACCCGGCGAGCAGAAGACGCACACGTTCGCGCTCGGCTTCGGCCGCGCCGCCGCCCCGGAAGCGCTCGAGTGGTTCCGGCACGCGGTGTGCGCGCACGCTTCGCCGGAGTGGTACTGCGCGAGCGGCGCGATTCCGTACCTCACGCCCAAAGCCACCGACCCGCATACCGATTACTTGAAGCTCGTGGACGCGGCGATTGACGGGCCGGACAACTTCGACGCGAAGCGGGAAGTGATCGACGAGTTCGGGTGGCGGCACTTCGGCGAGATTTACGGCGACCACGAGGCCGCGTTCCACACCAGCCCGGAACCGCTCGTGTCGCATTACAACAACCAGTACGACCCGGTCGCCGGGTTCGCGGTGCAGTTCATGCGCAGCGGCGACCCGCGGTGGCTGCGGCACATGGAAGAACTCGCCGCGCACGTCGTCGACATCGACATTTACCACACGCAGCGCGACAAGTCCGCGTACAACGGCGGGCTGTTCTGGCACACCTACCACTACGCCGCCGCCGACACCGCGACGCACCGCTCCTACCCGAAGGCACTGCTTCAAGTGAAGGGCCGCGCGGGCCTCGACCACAAAGCCGACCAAGTGCAGGCAACGAAGCACGTGTACGCGCCCGGCGGCGGCCCGGCGAACGAGCACAACTACGCGACCGGCCTCATGCTGTGCCACTTCCTCACCGGTAGCGCGTCGGCGCGCGACGCGGCACTCGGCCTCGCGCGCTGGGTGATCGACATGGACGACGGGAACAAGACCGTCTTCCGGTGGCTGTGTCGCGCCGACACCGGACGCGCGAGCATGAGCCGCGACGAGTGGTACCACGGCCCCGGGCGCGGCAGCGGCAACTCGCTTTCGGCGCTGCTCGACGGCCACCAACTGAGCGGCGACGCTGTGTTCCTAGCGAAGGCCGAACAACTGATCCGGCGCGTGATTCACCCGGCCGACGACGTGGCGAAGCGGAACCTGCTCGATGTGGAGAACCGCTGGTTCTACACGATGTTCCTGCACGCGCTGGGCAAGTACCTCGACCACAAGGCCGAGCGCGACGAACTGGATTTCATGTACGCCTACGCCCGCGCGAGCCTGCTGCGCTACGCGGAGTGGATGGCGGAACACGAGGTGCCGACGCTGTCGCGGCCGGAGAAGTTGGAGTACCCGAACGAGACGTGGGCGGCGCAGGACGTGCGCAAAGCGGAAGTGTTCCGGTACGCGGCGCGCCACGCCACCGGCGACGCGCGCGCGAAGTTCCGCGAGCGGGCCGCGTTTTTCTTCGCCGATTCGGTTGCGCGCCTCACGGCGTTCCCGACGCGCACGAAGGCGCGTCCGGTGGTGCTGCTGCTGAGTTTGGGTCACGCACAGGCGCACGCCGTCGCGCACCCGGACGCCGCCGCGCCCCCGCCGCGCGAGGAGCCGAAGAGTTTCGGCGCGCCGGAAGTGTTCGTACCGCAGAAGGTGACCGCGAAGAAGCGGGCGAAGGTGTTGCTCGCGGCCGGGGCCGCGTGTGGCGCGCTGGCGCTGGCCGCGGTCGCGCGGCTGCTGCTGGGGTGACGCGCCTCACCCCGTGCCGCCGGCGGCTTCGAGCAGTGCCACGATTTGCTCGAGCCGCTGCTTGTACTCGTGCATCGCGGGGCCGGCCGCCTGCTGCATCAGTTCCATCATGTTCGCGAGCATCGGGTCGGCGTTCTTGGAAGGGGCGAACCCCATGTCGCGGTACATGCGCTTCGCGTGCTTCAGCGGCGTGCTGCGCTCCTCGGCGTTCGCCAACTTCGGGTTCGCGCCGAATTCGAGCAACCGGCGCACCAGTTCCACTTCCATCTGATCCACGGCCACCCACAAGGGCGGGCACTCGTCGTCCGCAAGCGCGTTCACGTCGGCCCCGGCCGCGACCAACTCGCGGGCCTTCGCCTCGTCGCCGTCCCAAATCGCGTCCATCAGTTCTTCGTGCGGGGTCTGCGGCCGGTCGTCGCCCGCGTCCGGTTCGTCCGAATCGAGCAGGTCGTACAGGCCGTCCCACGTCGTCCACTGCGCGGCGCGCGCCGCGGGCGAAAACACCACCAGTTCGCCGTGCTCGTCTTGCCAGTCGGAGTCGATGTGGAACACGAGGTGCGCGAAGCCGCCGCGGGCCTCGCGGGTGATGTCGAACCGCAGCACCGCGAACCGGTCCTTCAACTCGTCGATGCTCGCCGCCGGCTTCACGCCGCCCACCTGCCGCCAGTACTCGTCGTTGTACGCGTTCTGGAACGACTCCCAAACGGCGGCCCGCACCGCGTCCAGCACCAGTTGCTCGTTGTCGCGCAGGAAGGCGAACGTGGCGGCTTGGGCGGGCGTGGGGGCGGCTTCGTCCGGGGCCGCGACGCGGAACGGGAACTTGCCCTCGGCCAACTTCGCGGCGCGCTTGGCCCGGAGCCCGGCGCGCTTGGCCGCGCGCGCCGCGTCTTCCGGGTCCGGGTCGGCGTCCGGCCCTTCGATGCGCTGCAGTTCGTCTTGCGTGGCTCGGTCGATCTCGGCGAACGCCTTCTCGATTTGGTCGCCGAACCGCTCGCGCATCTGCTCCTTCATGGCGTCGAGCGCGGCGCTCATGTCGGCGAGGCGCTGACGGGCCTCGTCGTCGGTCATCTGCGGCGGTTCGGGCCGGTCGCCGAGTGCCGCGAACAGCGGGAACCGCGCGACGCCGGCCCACGACTCGTCGCGGTCCTTGAACTTGAGCTTGCCGAACGGGTCGTGGGTCACGTCGTGCGCTCCGGCGGAAGGGCGGGGCGCTATTGTACCGCGCCCGCGAGCGGCGCGCCGCGGGGTTTCTTCCCGCGGCGCGCCGCTGGCCCCGGTTCGGCGCGCGCGTATCATGGCGTGCGTCGCCCGTTCCCCCATTGCGAGAACGCCATGAGTCGCGTGCTGGCCCTGCTGTGTCTCGTTCCGCTGTCGGTCGCGGGCGCCCGCGCCGACGAGAAGCCGACGCCGGTGAAACTCGTGCAGACGTGGAGCGGCGAAGTGAAGCTCGACGTGCGCAAGGAGGCCCCGAAGGACGGGTTCGTCACCGAGAAGGAGGCCTTCGCCAAGTTCTGGAAGGCGTTCCGCGGCGAGGAGAAGGTGCCCGACATCGACTTCACGAAGGAACTGGTGCTGGTCGCGGTCGGGATGGACCCGAACAAGCTGGGAATCGGCGCGCTACTCGACGCCAAAGGCGATCTGAAAGTGGTGGTGCGCAGCACCCTCATCGCGTTCGACAACCCGACGACCGCGGCGTACCAGTTCGCCACGGTCCCGCGCACCGGGATCAAGAGCATCAACGGCAAAGAGGTGAAGTGACGCGCGGCGAACGCGCGCGGACCGCGGTGTCGCCCTTTACTCCGTGGCACGGGCTTTCGAGCTGGTGCCGTTATGACGTTGTGAAGGGGCACGGGCTCGAATGCCCGTGCCCCGAGGGCCGGCGCTCGCGCTTGGCCCTTAGTGCCCGCCGCCCTTCGCTTCGCCGCCGTGCCCGGCCTCGCCGCCGTGCGCGCCCTCGCCGCCGTGTTCCTTCGCTTCGCGCAGTTCCAGTACGGCCTTGCGGAACGGGCGCAGGACGCCGATGTCGCCGGTGCGCGGGCCCTCGGGGCTGTAGCCGCGGGACCAAACGTTGCCGCGCTGCGGGTCGGAAACCGGCGCGAGGAACACGCGCCCGCCGCGCAGCCCGAAGCCCGCGAAGTCCGAACCGAACGTGCCGTCTTGAACGTGGCCCACCGCGCTGGCGGGGCCGCTGGCGCGGAACGCCATCGGCGCGGGCGTGCCGCCGCCGATGTAGCCCGGCAGGTAGAACCGCGTCAGGCTCGGAACCGCGTGCGGCTTCACGTCTTGCGGGAACCCGGCCCGCGCCATGGTGTGCTCCACCGGGCGGTGCGGCGCGGGCGTGCGCTCGGCCAACCGCTGCAACAGCGGTCGGTCGTCGGCGGAACCGGAAACGAACGGGACGAGCGCGACGGCGCTCGCCAATAGGAACGAACGGCGCATGGGGCACCGGGGGACCGAGTGGGGGGAACCCGAGCGCACTTCCCGGCGCGCCCGGCGTTACCCCCCTTATCGGCTCCGTTACCCCTCCGGGTTGCGGTTGAATTTCTGGTACGGCAACCGCACCGGGCCGTTGGGCGTGTTCACCAGCACCTGATCGGCGCGAATCGCCAGCGGCGCGCCGAACCCGGCTTGGCCCGCGGTGGTGGTCACGTCGTCCTGATCGACGCCGTCGCCGGACACCCCGAACCCGCCGATGATGCCCCCGTTCCGGTACAGCGTGCTGCTGCCGGGGAAGAACACGATCCCGTTCTGGTTCAGAATGTTGCCCTGCTGCCGGAAGTTGGTGCCGGGGTTGAACGCGTCGAACCCGGCCACGCTCTGGTAGGCCGAGGCGGGCAGCCGCGGGCCGATCTGCCGCCCGGTGAACCGGTCGGTGCCGAGCGGGTCGTCGAGCAGCACCGAGAACGGCCCCGGCAGCGCCACGTCGATGCCCTGCGGGAACCGCGGTTGCGCGGCGAACCGGAACGTGCGGTTGGTGAACGCGATGCCCGCCGGCACGCCCTGAATCTGGTCGGCCGGTTGCAGCTGCGCGGGGTCCGAGTAGTAGGCCACGTTCCGCGCCTTCGCCACCGCCACGTCGATCGAGAAGATGGTCGCGTCCGGCTCGCGGAACAGGGCGATGATGTTGCCCTCTTTGTCGGCGACCGCGTACACGAACTTGGCCCGCGTGCCCACCGGCAGGCGGATCGCGGCCCGCGTCTTGTTCCCCTGCTCGAGCGCCTTGGCGATGATCGACGCGGCCTCGGCCCCGGTGACGCCCACGCCGTCGTGCGGGGTCACGAGCCAGCCGTCGGCGGCGCGCAGACCGTCGCGCACCTGCACGCCGGGCGTCACGTCGAGGTTCACCCCGTCGTTCGGGTTGCCCTGACCGACCCGCACGAGGTTCCCGATGGCCCGCAGCGTCAGGGTGCCCTGCAGCGGCCCGCCCTGACCGAACACGTCGAGCTGAATGCCGACGAGGTCGATGCGGCCCGCGGGCAGCCCGAACCCGGCCGGCAGCGCGACGCCGCCGAGGTCGTTGATCGGCGTGAGCGGAACGGTGCCGACCGCGGCCCGCGTGCCGCCGAGGGCCGCGAACGCGATGAACTCGGCCTCTTCGGAGCGGTCCGGCAGGTTCCCGTTGCTGGTGGTGCTCAGGCGCGAGTTCTCTTCGGTCGCGAACCCGGTTTTGCCCGGGAAGAACACGCCGATGCCGCCCACCACCTGCCCGTTCTTCACGATCGGGATGCCGCCGGGCAGCGTGGCGATGCCGCGCCCCTGCGCGGTGGGCATCAGCCCGCTGGACACGCCGAACGAGTCGGGCGGGAACAGCTCTTGGCCCGGCATCACGGCCGCCGGGTTGATGTTGAACCGCTGCGCCAGCGGCACGTCGTCGGCGGTGCCCTTGATGCGGTCCGGGCCGGGGTGCGAGCTGCTGTCGCGGTTCGTGTGCTCGATGTACAGCAGGTCCACCTGCGGGGTGTTCTGCACGTTCGGCGGGAAGTGCGACTTCACGCCCACCGCGGCCACGAACCCCGGCCCGCGGAGCGTCGAGTTCGGGTCCGTGATGTTCGGGTTCGAGTTGATCTCGCGCTCGGTGAACGTGGACTGACTGATGAACTGAATGGTGCGCGAGGTGAGCGGGGCCTCGTTGTTGCCGAAGAACGCCCCGGTGCGGGCCTTCGCCACCGCGCCGTCCACCGCGAACACCAAGTTCGCCACGTTCCCGGTGATCTCCGGCGCGACCCCGCTCTCCACGCGCACGCCGAGGATGCGCCCGTTGCGGTCCACGATGGCGATGATCGCGTCGGAGGTGATCGAGGCGGCCGCGGCGCGGCGCAGCAGGATGTCCACTTCGGCCGCGGTGATGGTCTGCTGCGGCATCCCGACCCCGCCGTTGAGGGGCACCGAGACCAGAATCTGGTCGCCCGCGTTGGGCGCGACCGCGTCGGTGCCCTTCACCTTGAACAGCTTGTTGAGCGGGCCGCCCTGCGAGTCGAAGAAGTTCGCGCCGGCCCCGCCGAACAGCGCGTCGCGCCCGGTGCCCCCGGTGAGCGTGGTGGCCCCGCCGCCGCCCACCAGCTTGTTGCTGCCGCTGCCGGCGGCGGTGAGGGTGGCCGTCTGCAGCAGCAGCGGGTCGATCAGGATCGCGTCGTTCCCGCCGAGGCCGTTCACCGAAATGGTGGCGACCGCGGTCGGGGCGAAGGTGCCGATCTCCGCGGTACCGTCGAGCACCCGCACCGCGCCGTTGTCGAGCACGATGCGGATGCGGTCGTCGCCGGCGGTGCCGGTGACGGTAAGCGCGCCGCCCGCGAGCACCGCGGTGGCCGGCACCGCGCGGTCCTCGAGTTCTTCGCACTTCAGAGCGGCGCGGCGCTCCGCGGTTCGGCTATGGGTGTGCATTGGGGCCGGCCCGTAAGGGATGGGAGTGTTCCGTTGCCCTTCCATCGGCCGCCGGCACAACCGCTCTAAAGAGATTCCCAAGCCCGTCCGACATTCCCGGAAGAATCCTCATGGCCCGCACATTTGGAACCGATGGAGGATGTTACGGGGGACCGCAAACCCGCGCCCGGTGGGGCGCGCTGCAATTCAGGGGGGCGACACATGCGCCGCGTCAAGTTCGGCCGGTGGCTCGCGGGCGGACTGGTGTGTGCGGGCGGCGCGCTGGTCGCGCGGTCCACGGAACCGCCGGTCGCGCCCGCGCCGCGG
>JALHNS010000080.1 GCA_022843445.1 Gemmata sp. | reverse complement strand
GCGCCGGCCCTCACCCTCGCGCCGGCCGACGCCCGCGCGCGCCTCCCGCAACCGACCGGCGCGCCCGACGCGGCGCGCGCGAGCGCCGCGTACGGGTTGGCGGTGGCCCTAAACAGCTTGGGCAACCTGTTGCGCGAGCAGGGCCGGTTGGGCGAAGCCGAAGACGCGTTCCGCCGCAGCGTGAGTTTGTACGAGGGGCTGCTCGCACCGCCCGCGCACGCGGCGGTACGCGGCGACGCCGACACGGTGGTCGAGGGCGCGCAACCCGGCGCGGCGTCGGACGCCGAGACGGTGGCCGATCCGAAGCGCGCGCCGGCGAGCAAGCCCCGCGCCGGGTGAACTCGCGCCGGCCCCGCCGTGTCCGTGGCCCGTCCCCTTTCGCACCGAGAGTTCCGATGCCCGAAACGCCGGTGACGCGCGCCCTCGCGGTCGAGCACAACGAAGCCGTCATCCTGTTCGGCGCGCGCGACAAGCACCTGCGCCCGCTGCGCGAGGCGTTCGGCGTCACGCCCGTGTACCGCAGCGACGAACTCAAAGTGACCGGCCCGCCACCCGCGGTCGATAAGTTCTTCCGCGCGCTCGAACTGCTGCGCCAGACGGCTCGCAAGCGCGGCGAGATCACCGACCGCGACGTTCAAGACGCCATCGCCGCGGTGAACGGTGACACCTCCCGCGGCGGGTCGGGGCTTACCGCCGTCGAAGGCGGCAACCGGTTCCTGCGCACCCGAACCGACGGCCAAGCGAAGTACGTTCAGGCACTCCAAGCGCACGACGCGGTCATCTGCGTCGGCCCCGCGGGGAGCGGCAAAACGTACCTCGCGGTCGCGTGGGCCGTGTCGCTTCTCAAGGCGAAGGCGGTGCGCAAAATCGTGCTGGTGCGGCCCGCGGTGGAAGCGGGCGAGCGCCTCGGCTACTTGCCGGGCGACATCACCGCGAAGATCGGCCCCTACCTGCGCCCGCTGTACGACGCGCTCGCGGAGATGATGGACCCGGACACCGTGAAGAAGTACATGGAGAGCGAGGTCATCGAAATCTGCCCGCTGGCGTTCATGCGCGGGCGCACGCTGTCGCAGGCGTGCATCATTCTGGACGAGGGCCAGAACGCGACCGTGGAGCAGATGAAGATGTTCCTGACGCGGATGGGCGCGAACTCGAAGGTCGTCGTAACGGGCGACATGACGCAGATCGACCTGCCGCGCACGCAGCGGAGCGGCCTCGCGGACGCGGTTCAGCGGTTGAAGGACGTGGAAGGCTTGTCGATCGTGTACCTCGACCAAGCCGACATCGTGCGCAACCCGCTGGTTACGCGCATCGTGAAGGCGTACGAGGACGATCGCAAGAAAGCGTAGCGGGCGTCAGCGGTTCATATCGCTGTACGTGTCAGGGTCGATGATCCACGCGCACGTGTCGAGCAACTCGCGCAGGTGTTCGCACAGAACGCCGGCCGCGGCGTTCAGATCGGTTCCGTTCGCGACGTACGCCAGCGCCACCGGTTCGTAGCGGTTCTCGTAATCGTCCGTCGGGAACGGAACCGCGATGTAGGGCGGCGGCGTCCGCGGCCGGCGACCGGCGAGCAAATCGGACAGCCCCCAGATGTGGCGCGCCGGCGCGTACTCGGCGCGCCACCGCACCAGCGCCGCCCCTAGTGCGACGATTTCTTGTTCGGTCGCCCCGCCGCGCGGACCGAGCACCGCGAACGGCACGTCGGTGGGATCGACGAGATCGGTCAGATCGCGCCACCACGCCCGGTCTTGCGCGGCGCGGAAGCGCGCGAGCGAGTCGTCCGTCTTGTCGGCCATTTGCGAACCTCACGCGCTCGGGTAGTCGGTCATGGAGGCCGTGCGCTTCGGGCCTTCGGGAATCACCCGCAGGCAGATGTAGTCGCGCGTCAGTTTGCCGTCGGGCAGCATGCGCCGCTTCACCGGAACGCTCGTGAAGTACACCGCGCGCCCGCCGGTCACGCGCTCCGGCACGCGTAGTACGTCGTCGAAGGTGCGCTGGGTGTCCAACGCCCGCGCCAACTTCTGCTCGTCCTCGTTGCCGCCGCGCGCCTCGAACCCCTTCAACTTCTCCGCGACGTCGCCGAGGAACTCGAGGTGCTCGTCCGATTCGTCCGCGTCGCGGGTGAACAGCACGAACGCGAACTCGAACCCGGTCTGCTTGTCCTCGTAAACGCCCGGGTTCGCGAGGATCACCCGCGCGACCACGGTGATGCCCTCGCGCGCGAGCAACTTCTGTTTCTGCGCGTCCAACCAGACGATCACCGCCAGCCCGACCGCGACCAGCGCCGTCAGTGCGACGCACACCCAACCCCAAATGGGCATTGCCGTCCCCCCGTGTGACACGATCAAACACCGGAAAGCCTAACCGCGCGAGCGGCGCGTCGCAAGCGGCGTTGCGGCGCGGGGCCGCGAGAACCCGACGCCCCGACGCGCCGGCCTTGACCGCAATGTGAACTTGCGTATACAATGCATACGACCGGCGCGAACCGCGCTTCGGCACGGGGCGTTCGTTCGCCCGCGCGAACGCGGTCGCCGCGTTTCGTGCCGAAAGTGGGGCGCGAGGGGGTGTCGCGCGATGGAGTTGGCCACCTTTGGCAATACCACTGGGTTTTCTAGTAGTTATTCAACGGTGGCCAGTTGGCCAACTCTGGTGGCCAACTTTGGCTCTGGCTGGCCAACTTCGACCACTTGGCACTCTTTGAACCGGTGCCCGCCACACGCACGGAGGAACCCGAACCGCACGCCGGCGCGGCGCTCGCTACAACAACCGCTCGCGCACGCGGCGCGAGGGGCACACGAGGGGAACCGATGCCGGGGGCCGATGTCGCGCTGCTCACCGACCGCCGCTACACCGCCGAGACCGCCGACCCGGGCGACTGGTACCTCGGCAATATCCTCGCCGACGACAGCTTACTTCGGGCCGCGCTCGCGCGCCGCGGGCTGAGTTCGGCGCGCGTCGATTGGGCCGACCCCGCGGTCGATTGGGCGCGGTTCGGGTGCGCCGTGTTCCGCACCACGTGGGACTACTTCGAGCGGTACGCCGAGTTCGCGGCGTGGCTCGACCGCGCCGCCCGGCTCACGCGCCTGTGCAACCCGCTCTCCACCGTTCGGTGGAACGGCGACAAGCACTACCTCGCGGACCTCGAAGCGCGCGGCGTGCCGGTTGTGCCGTCGCACTTCGTGGAGCGCGGCAGCGGCCGCACGCTGCAAAGCGTGTTGCACGAAACCGGGTGGGACGAAGCGGTGATGAAGCCGTGCGTGTCCGGCGCGGCCCGGCACACATATCGCGTGAGCCGCGCGACCGCGGCGCACCACGAGCCGACGCTCGCGGCGCTATTGGAAGCCGAGAGCATGATCGTGCAGCCGTTCCAAGCGGACGTGTCCCGCACCGGCGAAGACACGCTGATGGTGTTCGGCGGGCGGTACTCGCACGCGGTGCGCAAAGCCCCCAAGGCCGGCGACTTCCGCGTGCAAGACGACCACGGCGGCACCGTTCGCGCGCACGAACCGACGCGGGAGCAGATCGAGTTGGCCGAGCGCGCCGCGGCGGCGTGCGCCCCGGTACCGGTGTACGGGCGCGTGGACATGGTGCGCGACAACGCGGGCCGCTTGGCGGTGATGGAACTGGAACTGATCGAACCGGAACTGTGGCTCCGGTTCCACCCGCCCGCGGCCGAGGCGTTCGCCGACGCGCTCGTCGCGTTCCTCGGCGGTCACTTCGCGAGTTCGTGAACCGTGTTGTGAATCGTACCGGTCGCGGCGCGGCCGTCGGTGCCCGCCACGCGGTACTTGATCTCCATGCACCACGTCGGCGCGAGGTCCGGCACGTCGAGCCGCACGGTTTTGCCGTCGGCGCTCAGCGTCGCCTTCGTCACGGTCAGCGGCTTTTCGTTGATGTGCTTCGAGCCGTAATTCTTCGTGCGCTGAAGCCCCCACACCTTGATCTCGAAGTTCTTCGCGTCGAGCGCCTTCGGGTCGAGCGCGTCGGTGAAGGTGAGTTCGAGCGCGCCGGTCTTCGCCTTCAACCCCACGGGCAGGTCCGCGGGTTTGCCGGTGTAGCGGACGCGGTAGAACCCGCCCGGCGCGAGCTGATTGCCGGCCCACGCGTACATACCGCACGCGTACAGCGCGCCGTCGGTCGGGTGGAACCGCGGGCGCATCACGCCGGTGGGGAACTTCGGAATCGGCAGCGCACACATCCCGCCCTGCGCTTGGCCGTTCACGGTCTCGTGCGGAACGACATAGATTTGGCCCATGCCGTAGCTGGTGTTCAGCAGCGAACCGGCGAGCGGCCCCCACGTTTTCTCCGGCACCCAAATCAGCTCCGCGGGCGAGCGGTCGAACGCGTTCGTGATCCAACACAGCGGCTGCTTCATCGCCGCGTCGCTCGTGTCGGTGAGGTCGGTGTAGCCGTACATGTTGCCGTAGAACCCGCCCTTCTCGACCTTGTTGATGCGGTTCTTCGGCGTCCAGAAGCCCTCTTGGTCGGTGACGTAGAACGTGCCGTCCGGGTTCAGGCACACGCCGTTCGCCGCGCGGAACCCGGTGGCGAGAATTTCCGTTTTCGTGCCGTCCTTGCTCACCTTCAACAGCGTGCCGTGGTGCGGCACGAGCGCCGGGAGCGCGTGCCGGCCGCTCTTCGCGTAGTAGAAGTTGCCCTCCGCGTCGGTCTGCAACCCCATCGCGAACTCGTGGAAGTGTTCGCTCACTTGGTGGTCGCTGTTGAAGCACTCGTAGTAATCGGTTTCGCCGTCGCCGTTCGTGTCGTGCAACTTCACGATCTGATCGCGGCAACACACGAAGATCGCGCCGTCGCGCACCTTCAAGCCGAGCGGTTGGAACAGCCCGCTTGCGACGCGCTGCCATGTGAGGCCGGCTTCCGGCTTCTCCAAGCCACTCACGAGCCACACGTCGCCGTCCCACGAGCAAACGGCCATCTTCTTCCCGCCATCCAGAAAGTCGAACCCGGTGAGGCGCATCTGCGCGTTCCACGGGCTCCGCTCCGGCAGGCCGAACGTATCGACCGCGAACGGGCCGTCGTTCTTACCGAGGGCCACGGTCGTGCGCAGCACTTCGGGCCAGCGCTTGGGGCCGCCCTTCGTGAGCGGTGCGAGCGCGCGCGGCGCGGGCGTGTTCTTTGCAAGCGCCGCGAGGTCGGTGCCGGGCTTCGCTATGAGTACTTTCACGCGAAGCGGCGTTGCGCTCGCGGGCACTGTTAGCACACGGAAACCGTCTTTCACGACGAGTGACACCCGGTTGTCACCGATCACGCTCACCGCCGCGCCTTCGGGCGCGATTCGTGCGAACAGGTCGTGCGACGATTTGCCGATGTCGAGCGTGCGGGTGAAGGCCGCGCCTTCGACGCCTTCGAGTTCCAGAATCTGCGCGTCGCCGACCGTATAGGCGATCACGGTTTGGTCGCCGTAAGCGAACGTGCCGGTGAAGCGGCCCCACTCGCGCGGCAGCGGGCCGTAGGGGCGCTTGTCGCGGCCGAGCGGGCGCGGGTCGTCGAACGAACCGGTTTTCGGGTTCGCCCACCCCGGCCCCACCGGGTTCGCGACGTGAACCGCGCCCGTGAGCTTCGGGTGAATCTGGTGCTGCCCGTTGAAGTGAATGCCCTTCCAATCAATGAAACCGTCGCCAACCCAACCCGCGGCGAAGCGGAGCGTGTCGTGCTCGAAGAGCGCCCAACTCTTGCCGCGCGACACGCCGCCCGCGCCGGCATCCAAGCGCACCGCGATTCCCTTGTACGCGATGTTCGGCCCCGGTCCACCGACCTCATACGTGTTCATCAGGCTGGGGCCGTAGTCCATCGCCATCCACGGGTCCACGCTCGCCGGGGCCGGTCCGAACTCGCCCTTCTTCCCCGCGGGCAGTTTCGCGAGGTAGGCGTCGTCGAGCTTCGCGTACTGACTCGCGTTGTGCGGCTTCAGGTACGTTTCGCGCAGGTAGTGGATCACGTCGTACTTCTGCTTCGGCACCATCCACGTTTGCGGGGCCATCTGGTTGTAGCCGCGCGTGAGCGTCTGGTAGAGGCTGAACGGGTCGCTGCCGTTCTTGAAGACGTGTTCGTGGAACTTCGGCGACGTGGGCAGCGAACCGGGGTGCTCGCGCGTGCCGTGGCAGTTCGCGCACACCCGCAGGTAGATCGCTTCGCCGCGCGCCAGCGCCTTCGCGTCGAGCGCGCGAATGAGGCCCGCGTGGTCGATGTCCTTCTCGTACTCGGCCGGCGCGAACGTGGTGACCGCGGGGCGCAGTTCGCGCGCGCGGGTCGGCCCGCCCTCGGCGACTTCGATGAGGTACTTCGCCAAGTCGAGGAACTGCTGCCGGTCCGAGAGCGCGTTGAGCAACCCTTCCGGCATCAGCGATTGCGTGCCGACTTTACGCGATTCGATTTCGTCCGCGGGGATAGTGATGCGCTTCCCGCCCGCCGGGTCGAGCAGCGTGACCGCGCCGTTCTTCTCTTCCACCAAGAGGCCGGTAATCGTGCGCGCGTCTGCGGTGCGCACAATCACCGGTTCGTAGCCCTTGCGAATGACCTTCGACGGCGCGAGCACCGATTCGATGACGTGCTCCGCGGTGCCGTTTTTTTCGGGCTTCGAGAGGTCCGGGCCGAACTGCGTGCCGGTTTCGGCGTCGTGACACTTGGCGCACGAGAGGAACGGCTGGAAGAACAGCACCGCGCCGCGCGACGCATCGCCGCGCTCGCGTGCGGCCTTCGCCAAGTCCGCGAGCGGCTCCTTCAGAAGCTGATCGGCTAGCCCGAGCGGCGCGCCTTTCGGTTCGGCCTTCGGCGCGTCAGCGGTTGCGCCCCACAACTTGCCGAGCAACTCGAACATGTCCGGGTCGTGCTTCTTCAACTCGTCCTTCGTGAACGGGAAGAAGTCGTTACGGCTGAAGTACGCTTCGGTGGTCTCCGCGAAGTACTCCATCGCCGTCGTCATCGCGTAGGCCTTCTCGAACGTGTTCGGCCGACCGTTGCCGAAGTGGCGCTCCACCTTGTCGTACTTCCCGGAGTCCTTCGCGCGCGTGTACGCGGCGGCCACCTCCGGGTTGGCGAAGCCCTTCGCCACCACGCGGTCGTGGTAGCCGTGCGCGAGTTCGTGCAGCGTCACGTTCGGCATCCGGTTCGCTTCGGCCTCGAAGATGCGCACGTTGGTGAACTCGACGGCCTTCGCCATCGCGGGGTCGCGGCCCTGCTTCTTCAGCCAGCCCTCACCGGGGTGGTACTCCGCGACCGGGCGCACGCCGGGGTACTCCGGGTTGAAGTACAGCGGCACTTCCTTCAGCTTTGCGACCGCCGCTTTCGGCACGACTTCCGTGATCTCGTTCAGTTGCTTGTCGAGAAGCTCCAGCGCCTTCGCGGTCAGGCGCGCGTCGGTGGCGAGCAACTCGCGGTTGATGTGCAGCGTCCAACCGCGCATCGTGCGCGTCTCGTACACGGAATCCGGCTGAGGCGCGTGCGGCGCTTGCAAGTTCTGTTGGAGGAAGCGCGTCATCGCGTCCATGAGGTGCTGATCGGTGTTACGGCCCTCGCGGATCGCGTGACTGCGGTTCGGGTACGGCAGCACCTCGAACCGTTTGCCCTTCGCAATCAGTTCTTCCATCAGCCGCTCGGTGCCCTGATAGTGGCAGTTGTCGTCGCCGGTGCCGTGAACGAGTAGCAGGTTGCCGCGCAGCTTCCCGGCGTGAGTGAGCGGCGAGCCGTCGCGGTAGTTCGCGGCGTTCTCGGCCGGCAGACCCATGTAGCGCTCTTGGTAAATGGTGTCGTAGAGTGTTTGGTCCGCGACCGGCGCGACCGCGATTGCCGCGCGGTACAGGTCCGGGTGCCGGAACACCGCGTTCAGGCTCATGCTGCCGCCGCCGCTCCACCCCCACGAACCCACGCGCGACGCGTCCACGAACGGCATGCGATTCAGCAACTCGCGCACGGCGGCGGCTTGCTCGGTGGGTGCGAGAATCCCGATCTTGCGGTGAACGGACTTCCGCCACTCGCGGCCGCGCGGCACGTTGGTTCCGCGATTGTCCACGCTGGCCACCACGAACCCCTGCTGGGCGAGCATCCAGTGCCACAACCCGCGACTACCCGGCCACGCGTCGCGCACCGTTTGGCCGTGCGGTTCGCCGTACACGTGCATCAGCAGCGGCAGCTTCGCGCCGGGTTCGACCTTCGGCGGCTTGATGCTCCAAGCGTCGAGCGCGACCCCGCCACCAACGGGAACTTGGAAGAATTCGATCTCCGGTTTCTTCAATGTGTCGAGTATCGACCGCAGTTTGGCGTTGTCCGCGAGCGTGCGAACGGCGGTGTTGTCGCTCACGCGCACCAGTTCCGTGACCGGCGGCGTGGTGAAGGTCGAGAACGTGCGCACGGCCCACCGCGCGTCCGGGGAGAAGGCGTATTCGTGCCACCCCGGTTTGTCCGGCGAAAGCTGTTCGGTCTTCGTACCGTCGAGTTTCGCGCGGAAAACGTGGCGCTGCGTCGCGTTCTTGGGTGACGCGGCGTAGTAGAGCCACCCGCCGGCTTCGTCGATCGCGTCCGCAGAGATCAGGTCGAAGTCGCCCGTCGTGATCGGTTCGAGTTTCCCGTCGCCGAGCTGAAGCCGGTACGCGTGCCGCCACCCGCTCCGCTCGCTGAGCCACAGCAGCGCCTTGCCGCCATCGAGCCAGCGGAACGGGTTGTCGTTCTCAAGCCACGCGGCGTCTTTCTCGGTGAACACCGGTTTGGCTTCGCCGGTCGCGGGGTCGGCGCGGTACACGCGCAGTTCCGTTTGCAGTCGGTTGAACTGCTGAACGAGAACGCTCTTGCCGTCCGGCGTCCATTCGGCGTGCGGCAGATAGTGTTCGCGCGCGTCACCGGGCACGCTCAACCACTGCACCTTCCCGCCGGTTGCCGAGACGATGCCGAGCCGGGTCGCGGAGTTCTTCTCGCCCACTTTGGGGTACGCGAACGAGGTGATGCGCGGCGACTTGCTCACGACGTTATCGACGAGGTGGAACTCCGACACGCCCGCGGTGTCGAACTGCCAGAACAGCACGCTCTTGCCGTCGGGACTCCAGCGGAAGCAGTTCCGCAGGTCGAGTTCCTCTTCGTTCACCCAATCCGAAGTGCCGTTGATAACCGTTTTCGAGCCGTCGCTCGTGAGGGCCGTGATTTTCAGTGTGTCGAGGTCTTGCGCGAACAGGTTGTTGTCGCGCACGAACGCGACGCGGGTGCCGTCCGGCGAGAAGGTGGCGAACATCAGCGCCGCCGCGGGCGCGTCGCCCCCGAGCTTCTTCAACTCGCGTTTCGCAACGTCGAGCACCCAGTAGTCGCCGCGGGTGTTCCGCCGCCACACGCGCTGGCTGTTCGTGAAGATGAGCACCTTCGATTCGTCCGCGGAGAACTCGTAGCCTTCGACGGCGAGCGGCGCTTTCTTGCCTTCGGGCACGAGCGCCGACGCCGGCACGACCACGTCCTTCTTGCCGGTCGCGGGGTCGTTGCGCACCACCGCACCCTTGTCGAGCGTGAAGTAGGTAGAGGTCTTCGCGCTCCACCGGCGCGCCGGTAGCGATTCGGTCTCGAACTCGCGCGCCCCGAAGAGGCGGTTCACCGTCAGTGCGGAATCGTCGCCGCGCAGTTCCGGCGCGACGCAACACACGAGGGCGAACACGAGCGCGCGGCGCGCAGAAGTGCGGTTCACGGCGGTCTCCGAATTGTCTTGTGGCACAGCCTTTCGAGGCTGTGCGGCTTCGCGCTGGAAATCAGCACAGGCTCGAAAGCCTGTGCCACAATCGCCAAGCACAGGCTGGAAAGCCTGTGCCACCAAAAGTTGGTGCTGGCGCGCTCACTTCTTGGGTTCGTACACGAACGCGCGGTCGTCGGCGGGGAGCACCCACACGTTGCGGAACTTCACCGGGTTGCCGTGGTCTTGCAGGAACACCGGGCCGACGCTCGTCTTCTTCTGTTGATCGCGGATCGCGTCCAAGTAGGGGGTGTTCCCGAACCGGAACGGGTGGAACGTCGATTTCGGTTCGCCGAACTTCGTTCCGTCTTGCACCTTCTGGCCGTTGAACCACACCGTCACGGTACCCATCTCGGTGATCTTGCCCGCGTCGTCGCGCCGCGGCGCGCGGTAGCGGATGTCGAACACCTGCCACTCGCCCGGCTTGCGGCACGCGTTCACCGCGGGCGCGGCGAAGCCGTACACCGCGCCCGCGTCTTCTTGGGTGATTTTCTCTTTGCCGAACGAGTTGAGAATCTGAATCTCGTAGTTCCCGTGAATGTACACGCCGCTGTTCGCCGGACCCTTTTCCGGCAGCAGGAACTCGACGTGAATGTCCGCGTCTTTGAAGTGCAACTTCGAAACGATGTGGTTCTGGTTCTTCTTGTTGGACGTCGAAACGAGCGCGTCGCCGTCGACCGCCCAATTGACCTTCTCGCCGGCCATGCTGAGGAACGCGTGCTCGCCCTTCGGCCCGAGGAGCACCGTAGCGCCCTTCGGCGGCGCGACCGGGAGCGTGCTCTGGTCCGGCTTGAAGTCCGCCGCGGGCGCGGAGAGCGCCAGCAGCAGCGCGAGCAGAGTGGCGGATTTCATTCGTGTGTCTCCACAGGTGCGCGCAGTTACTTGCCGCGCTTGTCCCAGATTACGTCTACGTCGTTTTTCTGCTTCGGCCCCGGCGTGCTCCGCCCGTCGGTCACGTAGCGCTCGAGGAGTGCCGCGAGTTCTTTCACCTTCGCCGGTTCGGTCGCGTAGCGGTTGGTCTTCTGCGTCGGGTCTTTGGCGAGGTCGTACAACTCGCCGGCCGCGGTGTGCGCCTCGTACCCGCGCTCGGTGCGCAGCCAAGCCGGTTCGCCGCGCTTCCCGTTGTCGTCGCCGCTCGGCGCGCAGATCAGCACCCAATCGCCCTTGCGAATGGCGAACTTGCCCTGCGCGCTGTGGTGAACCGTCGCTTCGCGCACCTGCGCTTCGCGCTTCTCACCAAGGAGCGCCGGCAGCACACTCACGCTGTCCGGGCCGGCGTCGGCGGGCAGTTTCACGTTCAGCGCCGCGGCGAGCGTCGCCATCAGGTCGACGTGACAAATCGTTTCGTCCGAAGTGGTGTTCGCCTTTATCTTCCCCGGCCAGCGGGCGACGAACGGCACACGGTGGCCGCCCTCCCACGCGTCGCGCTTGGTGCCGCGCAGCGCGCCCATGCTCGCGTGCCCGAACTGCTTCAGCCGGTCGTAGGCACCGGGGTTCACTTCGCCCGAAATCTCCGGGCCGTTGTCGCTCGTGAAGATCACCAGCGTGTTTTCGGCCGCACCGCTGCGCTTCAGCGCGTCCAGCACCGAGCCGACGACCGCGTCGGTTTGCATCACGAAGTCGCCATAGTCGCCCACCTTGCTCTTGCCCTTGAACGCCGCCGAGGGCACTACAGGGAAGTGCGGCGACGTGAGCGGCAGGTACAAGAAGAACGGTTTGTCGCCCTTCGCGGCCTTCTCGATGTACTCGACGGCGCGTTTCTCCAATCCCGGCAGCACGTCCACGAGTTTCCAGCCCGGCACCATCGGCCCGGCGATGTTGAACGAGTCTTTGCCGACCGGGGCCGCGTCCGTCGGGACGCCGACCGTGCGGTCGTTCTCGATGAAACAGTACGGCGGGTAGTTCGGCACGTCGGTGCCGAAGTACAGATCGAACCCGCGAGCGGTCGGGCCGTCGGGAATCGGCTTCGTGAAGTCGCGCGCGCCGTTCGCGCCAGCTTTGGGCCAGCCCCAGCCGAGGTGCCACTTCCCGACGCACGCGGTGGCGTAGCCCTGCTTGCGCAGCATCTCCGGCACAGTGAGCTGATTCGCGGCGATGAGCGGTTGCGCGAACGGGCCTATCACGTTGCGCTGCAACCGCGAGCGCCACGCGTACCGCCCGGTGAGCAGCGCGTAGCGCGTCGGCGTGCAGACCGCCGAGGGCGAATGCGCGTCGATGAACCGCACGCCTTCCTTCGCGAGCCGGTCGATGTTCGGTGTGGGAATTTTGGACGCCGGGTTGTAGCACCCGGGGTCGCCGTAACCGAGATCGTCCGCGAGGACGTACACGACGTTCGGCTTCGCCGGGTCCGCGGCGCGCGCCGGCGCACCGGTGGCGCACGCTAGCGCGACTAACAACACGCCAGCACGTGGAATCGAACGCATCACTTGTCCTTCGCGGCTTTCTTGACGGACGCAACGAACTCGTCCGTCTGCTTCTGCCAGACGGCGCTCAGTTCCTTCACCTTGTCGGGCATCTTGGCGGCGAGGTTGTGTTGCTCCGCGCGGTCGGTCTTCAGGTCGTACAGTTCCCACTCGCCCCCGGAGAGTGCGACGAGTTTCCAGTCGCCAACGCGGACCGCGCGGTGCCCCTCGTGCAGCCACCACAAGGAATCGCGCGCGACGGTCACGTCCTTCGCGAGCGCCGGCGCGAGGCTGCGCCCCGGTGCCGCCGGCACGGCCGCGCCCTTGAATTCCTTGGGCTTTTCGACGCCCGCGAGGTCGAGCACCGTCGGTACGATGTCCACGAAGTGCGCGGGCGTGTGGCGCAGTTCGCCCTTCGCGGAGATGCCCTTCGGCCAGTGCGCGATCAGCGGCGTGCTGATGCCGCCCTCGTGAACCCACGTCTTGTGGCGGCGAAACGGCGCGTTGCACACACTCGAGAAGCCCGGCCCCAAGCACAGGTACGAGGCCGCGCTACCGGGCTCGGCCGCGGGGTCGTGCCCGCCGTCGCGCACCATCATTTCGGCGCTCGCGCCGTTGTCCGAAGCGAACAAGATGAGCGTGTTCTCGAACGCGCCCATCGCTTTGAGTTGGGCGATCACGCGCCCGATCTCGCGGTCCATGCGGTCCACCATCGCGGCGTGAATCGCCATCTTGGTGGCTTGGAACCGTTTCTGCTCTTTGGTGAGATCGCCCCACGGCGGGGCGCGGTCGATTTCGCCCGGCCCGACTTTCTTCAGTACGTCCGCATAGCGGTACGGCGGACCCAACTCGCGCTCCACGGCCCCGAGCGCGGTGTTCACGAGGCCCATCTTCTTCTGCTTCGCGTACCGCGCCTCGCGCAGGTAGTCCCAGCCGTCGAGGTACTTGTCGCGGTACTTGGCGATGTCTTCCGGGAGCGCGTGCAGCGGGAAGTGCGGCGCGTGGAACGCGAGGTACTGGAAGAACGGAGCCTGCGCGTGCTGGGCAGCGTGTTCCTTCAGGCACGCGACCGCGTGGTCCGCCGTCGCAATCGTGACGTAGTACCCCTTTTCGTCGGCGGGCACTTTCACCGGCACGTCGTCGCGCGAGGTGCCGCGCGCGGTGAACATGTTACCGGGGTTCGCGACGTTCAGCGAGCGGTCGAAGCCGCCCGCGAGCACCTTGCCGTCGATGTGCCACTTGCCGCTGTGGTAACTGCGGTAGCCGACCGGTTTCAGCAACTCCGGCAGCAGCGGTGCCCACGCCGGGCGCGCGCCGCCCACGCCGCCGCCGGCCACGTTCGGCAACTTGTCGCGCCGGACGTGCTGTGCGTAGTACCCGGTGAGCAGCGCGCCGCGCGACGGCCAGCACCGAGCGCAGTTGTAGAACTGCGTGAACCGCACGCCGTTCTTCGCCAGCGCGTCGAGGTTCGGCGTGTCGATCTCGCCGCCGTAACAGCCGAGGTCCGAGAACCCCAGATCGTCCGCGAGGATGAACACGACGTTCGGTTTCACCGGCTCCGCGGCGCGCGCCGGTGCGGCGCTCAGTGTCAGCACGAGCGCCGCCGCGAAGAGCCGTGTCACTTCTTGTCCCCCTTCAGCAGGTCTTCCATCGCGCGGCCGAGGCGCAGGCCGGTTTCCATGTAGGTTTCGGCGTTGTGGTTGTAGTGGTAGCCCTGATTCACCGGCGAGACCGCGGCGTCGCGCCACAGGTCGCGCGTGTCGATGCCCTTCACGTTGCCCTTGAACTCCGGGTACTTCTTCGCGTCGTTCACCGCGAGTTGCGCCTCCGCGATCTGCTTCCCGAAGCTCTCGGTGCCGGGGTTCCCGCACCCGGTGGCGAGCACGAACTTCGCGTTCGGCGCGTCGAAGTCTTTGCGCAGCGACTTGATGAGTCGCACGAGGTTCTCTTCGTACTTCGCGGCGTGCGCCGCGTTCTGGTCCTTGTGGCCCTGCCAGAACACGAACCCGGCCACTTCGTAGCCCTGATCCTTGTAATCCGGGAAGTACTTCTTGAGGTTCTTGAGCACGGCCTTCGCGTGCGCGGTGTCCGCGTCGTACTGCCTGCCCGCGTACCACGGCACCGATTTCGGCTCTTGGCCCTTCACCCACGAGGGCGAAGTGTCTTTGTAGCCCGCGTACACCTTCCCATCGAACTCGTACCGCTCGCTGCCCGGCGGCAGCAGGTCCCACCCCAAGCTGCGGTTGCCGATGCACGCCTTCAGCACCAGCACCGGTTCTTCCAGCGCGGTACCCAGCACCCAGCCGAAGCCCAACTCCGGGCCGAAGTTGCCCTTCGCCGGTACAGCGAGCCAGTCGTTCTTCTGGTCGCCGAACTTCTCCATGTCTTTGAAATCGACGCCGCGCTGGTCCATCACGTGAACGTTGCGCACGTCTTTCCGAACGGCCCACGCGCCCGCGTCGTCCCTGAGGAACGGGTACAGTTTCTTCTCGCTCATCAGGTATTCGAGCGAGCCTTTCGTCTCCTTCGGCCCGACGCGGCCGAAGCCGAGCATGTTGGACTGACCGAGAAGGATGAAGACCTTCACCTTCTTGGTGTGGTCCGCGGGCTTGCCGTCGGGCCGCGGGAGTTCCTTCGCGCCGTCCGCGGGTGCGAGTGGCGCGAGCGCCGCAAGCGCGACGAGACCGAGCAGCGTACGAAGCATGATGCCTCTCCTCGTTCTTGTGGCAGCCATTCGAGGCTGCGCTGTTTGGCATTTCGAATGCGGCACGGACTTTCCAGTCTGTGCCACCAATTACTTGTCGGCGGGGCGGAACGATTTCAGCGCGCGCACCACGGTTTCGGTGTCGTCGAGTTTGCGCACGCGTTTCACCTCGCCGACGCCGGGCGCGTACCACGAGGTGTAGCTCGCGCCGAACTGTTCCCACTCCACGCGGAGCGCGGTGAAGGTGCCAGCGGGCACCTTCACTTCTTCCGGACCGTACACCGTGCGCTTGCCGTCGGGCGAGTCCCACGCGTCGCCGGCTTTCACGTTCGTCTTCAGCAGCCAACCGGATTTCGCGTTGGCGTTGTCGTCGCGCCGCAGCCCGTGAACCGAAACGACGGTCTTCGTGTACGCGACACGGGTGCCGTCCGCGCCCGCGCGCGACACGGTCAGCGAGCCGTCCTCGCCCTTCTCCACCGCCGACACCACGGCCGTTTCCAGTTCGCCGTCGCTCGTTTCGTACACCCACTTCGCGCCGACCGCGGTGGGGAAGTACAGCGGTTTCTGCTCCGCGCCTTTCGGCACCGGTGCGGCGGCCAGTGGCGCACACCACACCACGGCCGCGAACAGTACGAGGAATCGCACGGGGCACCTCCGTTCTGGGCGGTACCATTTTCGGCGCGCCGCCCGCGAACCGCTATTCCTTAATGCCCTGTCGCGTCACGATCGGGACGTAGCCGATCTCCATGCCCTTCGGCGGCGTGACGAGTACGGCGGGGTCGAGGTGCGCGAGCGAGCCGCGCGCCGGCGGCGGCAGGTACTCGCGGTCCTTCGTCCAGTTCTTGTGAAGCAGTTCGACGCGCTTCTGGAGCGCGTCGCGTTCCGCGTCGGTGAGGTCCGCGTTCAGCAGCGCGGGCTGATCGGCGAAGCGGTACCAGTAATAGGTGGCGGTGCTGCCGTCGCCGAGCTTCGCCTCGAACGGCCCCGCGGCCGGGCCGGGCTTCTTCCAACTGCCGTCGTCGGGCGTGGTGTACGGGCGGCGGTCCGGGCCGTTGCGGCGCGGGAACTCGGCCTTCGCCAACCCGGTCTCCGCGGGCACGTCTTTCGCGCTCACCACGGTCCAGCGCTCTTTGTCCTTCTTGTCCTTTTCGAGCTTGTAGTACTCCGGCAGCGTGACGAGCGCGTCGCCCTTCGTCACCGCGTCGCCCCACTTGTAGCCGTAGGTGTGTTCGTCCAGCGCCGCGGGCGTTGCGAACGTGTTCCACGCGACCGGCACCTTCTTCTCGCGGGCCGTGTTCGGCGGGTAAATCTGCCACGTCGCGCCGCCGCCGCCCTTGAAGGTGTGAACCGCGACGGTCTTCGCGTCGATCGTTCCGCTTACTTCCTTCCCACCAGCAAACCACTCCTTCACGCCGTCCCACAGCGCGGCGCGGGTGTACGCGCTGACGCGGTGAATCAGCGGCGCGTCCGCGCCGGGCTTACCGGGGAACTGCGTGGGCGCGACGCGGGCGTAGGTGTCGCCCTTCACGTCCTTCGCGACGAGCGCCGGAACGTGCTGCGTCTCCATCTGAATGGCTTTGTTCGGGTCCGACGGGCGCGCGTCGAGGAACTTCCCGGCCAAGTCGGTGCGTTCGAGCGTGGGCTTCGACCAGAAGTACGGCACGAAGAACGACACCGGACCTTTGAAGTTCCCGGTGTTCAGGAACAGCGTCCAACTCTGGTCACCCGTCGGCACGTCCTTGCCGGCGGTGGTCTTCTTGCTCGCGGTGAGCGGGAGCGGGAGGTAGCCGTAGCCGAACAACTCGCCGTTCGTGCCCTGTTTCACGTTCAGGCCGTCCGGCGGCCACAGCACCCACGGGCTGAGTTGTGCGACCGCGTACTTACCGTTGGGCTTGTTCCAGTCGCGGCCCTTGCCGGCACCGGGGCCGTTCGCCCACTCCACGAAGTTCAGCGCCACACCGCCCATGATGAACTTCGGCGTTTCGGTCGCGAACCGCGTGTCGCGCCACCAACCGAGGCCGCCCTCGATGTCCGAATACGCCTTCTCCGGCTTCGGGCCGTCGTGCTGTGCGAACATCCACGTGCCGAACAGCCCGCTCTGGAACTCTTGGCCGGGGTAGTTCTTCAGCAGCGGCCACGCGGCCACGTACATCGAGAATCCGCCGTTGTACTTCGCGTCCACGCGCTCGTGCGGCACGAGCAAGTAGCCGGCCATCTCCGCCTTCTGCGGCGGCGCGGGATCGGCCGCGGGCGCGGGCACCGCCACCAAGAGGGCGGCGGCACACACAACGGCGAAAGAGCGCGCGTTCGGCATTGGACAACCTTCCCTAATCGGTTCGTGGGGTAGCCTCGAAGGGCTTCGGTCGAACCGCCGGCGTGAGCCGGCGGGTGAGCGCCCGGCGCACACGACCCACCGGCTTACGCCGTCGGTTCGACAGGAAGAACAGCGTGGGGCGCGTCACTTCGCGTTCGGCGGCAGCAGCGCTTCGGCGAACGCCTTGCCGATGGGCGCGAGAATCTTCGCCGCGCCGAGGTAGTGATAGCCGCCGTTGGAAACGCCCGTTTTGAGGCGCTTCAGTTCGTCGGGCTTGAACTCCGCGTCGGTGGCCTTTTTGCGCGCCGCGTCCTTCTCCTCGCGCGTGAGGTTCGGGTTCTTCTTGAACTCCGCGTCCAATTTGCCGTTCATCCGTTGCATGCGCTCTTGGAGCGCCTCGAGTTCGTCGTCCCAGAACTGGGCCGTGCGCACCACGAACACGTTGCCCTTGAATTCGTCGAGCGCCGCGGGCTTCGCTTGCGCCGCGCGGAAGTGCATTTGCGCGCCCTTCTTGTCTTCCTTCTCGCCGCCGACGCCCATCACGCCGATCACGAACGGCAGTTTCGGCGCGCCGAGGTCTTTGCGCACGTCGCGGATGAAGTGGCCGAGCACTTCGGCGTACTGGTCGTAGCCGCCGGGCTTCATCCGGTCCGGGTACACGCCGCCGTCCACCATGTCGTTCCACCCTTGGAACCACACGAACCCGGCCAGTTCGAAGCCGCGCTTCTCGTCGTAGTCGGGCACCACGCGCTTGATGTCTTTCAGCACCTTCTTCGTGTGCGCGATCATCTCGCGGTAGTACACGCCGGTGGCCTTCTCCTTCTCGGCCTTGATCTTGTCCAAGTCGTCGCCGCGCTTCTTGTGGTTGTCCAGTTGGGATTCGTTCCACTTGTACGGCCCGGCGCTGGGCGGGCGGAAGTCGGTGTGCAGGCTGCGCCCGCCCCACGAGGTCTTGATGATGAGAACCGGTTCGCCGAGGTGTTTCTCCATCGTGAGGCCGAACGTGAACTCCGGCCCGATGCGGTTCCCTTCGGGACCGAACGCGCCGAACCCGGCCGTCAGTTTGCCCGTTTGCTCCTTCAGGTCGGAGTAGGCGTTGCCGAGGCAGCCGATCGAGCTGATCCACACCTTCTCGCACACCTTCGGTTTGCCGTCCGGCCCGCGCATTTCCTTCAGGAGCGCCGCGGTCTTCGGGTCGTCGGCCATGCTGTCGAAGGTGGTAACTTGCGCGTGGCCCTGCATGTTCGATTGGCCGGCGAGCACAAACACCTTCAGCGGCTTGTCCGCCCCGAGCGCTGGGGCGGCAAGCGCGGTCAGCGCCGCGACGACGAGCGCGGCGCGCGTGAAACGAGAGGTCATGCGAAACTCCGCGGGCGCAGGGAAGAGGTTCGGTCTACAACGCGGAGCGCCTTATCGTGGTGCGACGCTCCGCGTCGCATTCGCACGGCGGTTCCCACTTGGCACGCGCGCTCCGTATCGCCTCGGTCTTCACGACGCGGAGCGTCGTGCCACGATCAGGCGCTTAGCCCATGAACTGCTTGATCGCGCCGGTTTGATCGATACCGAACCGGGCCAAGCCGGGGTCCGGGTCGCCGTAGTGCTTGATCGGGTTGCCGTAGGCGTTCAAGAGCGTCGTGTACCAGTTGCCGAGCGTCTTGTGGCCCGCATTGCCGTAGTTCGGCAAGCGGATGTACTTCCCGCGGATGTTCAGCTTCGCGTTCTTGCCGGAGAGCACCACGAACGGGAACTCGGTGCCGTGCGAGTGGTGCGTTTCGCCGTTGTCCGGGAAGTAGCAGATCGTCGTGTTGTCGAACGCGGTGCCGTCGCCCTCCGGCACTTTCTTCAGCCGCGCGGCGATGGTGTCGAGCAGCGTCATGTGGTGGCGGCGCACCGCGAACCGCACCTCGTCGGCGGTCAGTTTGCCGGCGGGCTTGCCGTGGCCCACGTCGTGCAGGTTCACCTTCTCGGTTTCGAGGCCCGGCAGCCCGGTGTACTCGTGGCCCAGTTCGTCCACCGTGAACGCCACCACGTTCGTAAGGCCCGACACCAGCGCCGCGAGCAGCACTTCGACGTGCCCGCGCTGCCGGTTCACCGTGGTCAGGTCGTCGGTCAGATACTTCGCGTCGAGTTTCGGCGCGTGCGCGCGAATGGCGTCGGCCATGCCGTCCACCTTGCGGTCGCGCTCGCGGATCGCTTCGAGCGCCTCGGCGTAGCTCTGCACCTTCGCGCGATCGGCCCCCGGCGCGGCCCCGGCGAGCGCGCCCTCGCGCCGCGCGGCGAATTCGAGCGCGCCGCGCCCGAGTTGCGAGCGCACCCGCACGGCCGCGTCGGTCGACACCGATTTGAACAGCTCTTGCACCGCGATCTTCGGCGAGCCGAACGCGTAGTTCGGCTGCTGCGGGCCGCGCGCCGAGAACCCGGTGGCGATCCCGTTCAGCGTGCCGCGCGCGTTCCCGCCGCCCAGCGGGAAGCACGCCAGTTCTACGTGCTCCATCGGCGACGGGAACAGCTTCGCTAACTCGAAGTCCACCGTCGCCCACTTGATCGAACTGACCCGCTCGTTCGCCTTGAACACACCCAGCGACGAGCACCACGTGTGGTGCCCGGTGGTACACATCTTCCCGGACAAGCCCTGAAGGATCGTCAGGTCCGACGTGTGCGCCGCCAGCGGTTTCATCCACTCCGGCAGTTCGTGCTTGGCGAGATCGAGGTTCAGCGCGTCCTTCTTCGCCTCTTTCGCCGCGTCCTCTTTGCTCAGCGAGGGCGGCACCATCACCGACGGGAACAGCCCGTTGCCCTTGTGAACGAAGACGAACCGCATGGGCGGCTTCGCGCCCGCGGGCGCGGCCCGCAGCGCGTGCGGAGCGCCCGCGAGCGCACCGGCACCGAGCGCGGCGGTCGCTAGAAATTCCCGGCGGGTGCTCATCGTCAGTTCCCCACGGTCTTGCGGTAAATGAACGAGTCCGAGGTCAGCAGTGACACGATCACGGCCTTGAAACTGCCGCCGCTCGTCATGTAGGCGCGGTCGGCGGCGCGAAGCGTTTGTGCGTCGGAGGGCAGCTCGTTGCGGCCCATGTAGAAGCGGAAGGCGTGGCGGATGATGGACTGCCGCGCGCGGTCCGATTTCGCGAGCCGGTCGATCAGGTCGAAGGCGTCCTTCACCGGGCCGTCGAGGTTCGGATCGCCGGTGCCAGTTAGAACCCCGGTCGCGTCGATCGGTTTCGTCTTGTACACGTCGAACGTGGACTTGCCGTTCCCGGCCTTCAGCAGGTTGTCGGGGTGTTCGAGCTTCTCCGCGGTGCGGAACCGGCCGAAGTCGTCGAACTGCTCGAGCGGGTAGCCGAGGTCGTTCATGCGGTTGTGGCACTTGGCGCACGCCGCGGCCTTCGTCACTTCCCCCACGCGCTCGCGCAGCGTGCGGTGCGGGTCGTCCGGCACTTTCGCGTCTACGGTGATGGGCACGTCCGGCACGACGCCCGCGAGCAACTTCTCGCGGATCCATCGCCCGCGACGGATCGGGTCGCTCGCGGTGTTCGCCGAGAACGCGATCAGCCACGCCGGGTGCGTCAGAATGCCCTTGCGGTTCGGCACCGCGAACGGCTGCACCGGTTGGTAGTCGAGTCGGTCGTTCCCGCCGTACTTCCCGCCCTGACCGGGCATCGCCGGCAGGTTGTAGATCGGCGCGTACCAGAACTGGTTGCCGTGCGCCCACGGCAGGATCGTGAACGGCGTGCGCCCGTTGCCGAACGTGTATTCGAAGTGGGTCATCAGGCGGACGACGCTGTTGTCGTGGACCGCCTTGCTCTTCCCGGTGATCCCCTTCGGGTCGATGTACTTCTTGAGCACCTCGGCGTGCTCCGCGGCCACCTTGTCCGGGTTCTTCTTCCAGTCGGTGTCCTTGAGCGCCTCGTACACCGCCTTCCACTTCGCGATCTGCGCCGCGCCCTTTTCGTTGTCGTGCGGGTGGTACACGAAGTACTTGTCGGTAGTGAGCAGCGTCTCGAACACCGCTTGATCGGCTTCCAGCACCGCCAGCACCACGCGGTCGGCCTCGTCGATCAGGCGGCCGGGCGTCTGGGTGTTGCCGCGGTCGGCGTTCGAGTAGTGGCCGTCGGCGCGCGCGCCGTCTTTGAACACCTTCACCGCGGTCGGATAGCCGAAGAACTCGCGGAAGAAGCGCACCGTGCGCGGGTGCGGCGCGGTCGTCGGGGTGTTGAACCCGAGCGCCTTGTCCACCGGCCCGGCGAAGTACGCTTTGTCCGCGAGCAGGCGCAGCACTTCCCGCTCGTAGTCGGCCTTTGTGGTGAGCTTGCCGCTCTCGGCGGCGACCAACAGCGCCGCGTCCGGGCCGCGGTCGCCCAGCGCGTAGGCGA
>JALHNS010000079.1:505-21628 GCA_022843445.1 Gemmata sp. | reverse complement strand
GCACCCGGCCGCGGCGCGCGTTCTGCCAGTCGAGGAACACGAACGCGGCGTTCTGCTTTACCAGAACGTGCTTCGCGGTCAGGTCCGGGGTGCTGTAGCCGGCGGCGTGGACCGACGCGACCGCGCGGCCGAGTCGCCCCGCGAGGTCGCGCCGCGCGGTCGGTGACAGTTCGCTGTCACTCAGTACGGTGCGCAGGTCGCGCGCGCCGCGCGCCTCTTCTACCAGCAGGAACGCGCGACCCGCAGATTCGCCGGCGGCGGCCCACCGCGGCGCGGGCAGGTTCCGCTCGTTCAACTCGGCCAGCACGCGCGCTTCGCGCGCGCACCGCGACACCCGGCCGAACCCGGCGCGCCAGTTGCGGAACCGCTCGTTCCAGCCCACCACGTGCTGGCGCTTCAGGTAGAACGCGCCGCACGGCAGTTCGACGCGGCACACGTGCCGGTCCGGGTGCCCGCTCACCACTTCGCCCGGCAGATCGAGAAACGCCGAAGCGTCGGTCAGGCCGGCGCGCGCGAGCGCGTCGGCGAAGTCCGGGTTCACGCTAAGCGACACGGCGCACCTCCCCGCGGAGTAACCGCTCGCACGCGGCGAGCACGCTTTCCGGTGTCAGTTCGCGCATGCACCGGTGGTGTCCCAGCGGGCACACGCGCCGCTGGCACGGCCCGCACGGCACCTTCACTTGCAGGCAGATTTCCTTGGCGAAATACGTTTCCGTCCACTCGATGTGCGTGGGGCCGAACAGCGCCACGACCGGTCGGTCGAACGCCGCCGCGAAGTGCCGCGGGCCGCTGTCGGTCGTGACGAGCAAGTCCGCGCGCTTCACGAGCGCCTTGGTGAGGCCGAGTGACAGTGCGTTGTCAGCGAGCGCGAACACGTTCGGGCTGCGGCTGCCCTCGGCGATGGCGCGAGCGAGCGTGCGCTCCGCCGGGCCGCACAACACGAGCGCCGCACACCCGTACTTTGCGGTGAGGGCGCGGGCCAGTTGGGCGAAGTGCTCGGTGGGCCAGTGTTTCGCCGCGCCGAACGCCGCGCCGGGGTTCAGCAGCACCACGCGCGAATAGCGGTCCAGCCCGAAGCGCGCGAACACTGCGTCGGCCGCGACTTCGTCCGCCGGTGTGGTGAACAACTCCATCTTGTGGTCGGTGCCCGGCGCGCCGAGTGCGACCGCGAGCCGGTTGTAATCGTCGATGATCGGCGACGGCGTTCCCTTCGCGTGCAGTTTGTCTGTGAGCAGCCACCCGCGTAGGTAGCGCGAATAGCCGACGACGCGCCTCGCGCCGCCGAGGCGCGCGAGAGCCGCGACGCGGAACGAGTTCGAGAACAGCACCGCCGCGTCCGGCTTCTTCGCGCGCAACTTCGACACGACCGCTAGAAATCGCTGGGCGCGGGGGCCGCGCTTGTCGGCGAAGACGGTGTCCGCGAACCACGGCGCGCCGGCGAGCACGTCGGCCACGTACGGCTTGCACACCGCGACCAACTCCGCGCGCGGGAACGACGCGCGCACGGCGCGAATCGCCGGCGTAGCCATGACTACGTCGCCGATCCAGTTCGGCAGGAACAGCGCGATGCGGTTCATCAGGCCGCTTTCATCCGTTCGATCAGGTTCGTTGTGGAGAAGCCGGCGCGGAGGTCCGCGAGGTGGACGCGCCCGCCGTAGCTCTCCACCAGCGCCGCGCCCACTACCTGCTCCTTGCTGTAATCCGCACCCTTCACGAGCACGTCGGGCCGCACGGCTTCGATCACGTTCGCGGGCGTGGCTTCGGCGAAGATGGTGACGAAGTCCACGTCTTGCAGGCCGGCGAGCACCAGCGCGCGGGCTTCGACCGGGTTCAGCGGGCGCGTCGGCCCTTTCAGCCCGCGGACGCTCTCGTCGCTGTTCAGCCCGACCACGAGGCAGTCCGCTTGGCGGCGCGCTTCCGCGAGGTACTGCACGTGCCCGGCGTGCAGCACGTCGAAGCAACCGTTCGTGAACGCGACCGTTTGGCCCTTCGCGCGGCGCGCGTCCAACTCGCCGCGGAGTTGTGGGAGCGACAGCACCTTTACGGCACCGGGCACGCGCTCCGCGGCGCGGAACGGCGCGTGCAGCAGGTCCGCGACGATCTCTTCGCGCGACACCGTCGCCACGCCGATCTTCTCGACTTCCAAGCCGCCCGCGACGTTCGCCAAGCGGATCGCGTCGGCGTAATCGGCACCGGCGGCCAGCGCGAGGCCGAGCGTCGCCATCACCATGTCGCCGGCCCCGGTGATGTCGTAGACGGCCCGCGGGCGCGTGGGGAAGATCGCACTACGGCCGTCGCCGTGCGCGAGGGCCATGCCGTCTTTGTCCAGCGTGACGATGCCGGCTTCGAGGTCGAGCGTGTCGCGAAGTTGTGCGGCCGACGCAAGCGCGTCGGCGTGCGTGTGAATGGTGCGGTTCGTGGCGAGGCCGGCTTCGAGCCGGTTCGGGGTCATGCTCGAACAGCCGCGGTACTTCGCGTAGTCGCCGCCGCGGGTCGGGTCGGCAATCACCCGCACGCCGCGCGTGCGGGCCGCTCGAATCGTGGCTTGCAGCAGGGCCGGCGTGCAGACGCCCTTGTCGTAATCGCTCACGAGCACGATGTCCGCTTCGCGCACCTTCGCTTCGAGTACTTCGGCGAGCCGCTGTTCCACGGCGGCGCTCACCGGCGAGCGGTCCTCGTAGTCCACGCGGATCATCTGCTGCGGGTGCCGAGCTTGCGCGCGGCCGATGTACCGCTCTTTCACGGTCGTCGGCCGGTCGGCGTCGGCGAGCACGCCCTCCGCGTCGATGCCGAGGCCGGTGAGGATGTGCCGGGCGCGGAAGCCGTCCGCGTCCGTTCCCACGATGCCCGCCACGCTCGTGCGCGCGCCGAGCGCTTGCAGCATGGTGGCGACGCTGCTCGCCCCGCCGAGGCGCTCCTCGCGCGTGTCGGCGCGCAGCAGAATCACGGGCGCTTCTTGGCTGATGCGCTCCGCGTTGCCCCACACGTAGCGGTCGAGCATGACATCGCCGAGGACGAGCACGCGCGGCTCGCCGAGGCGCGAAACGAGGCTCACGAGGTCGGTCATGGTGACAGTCCGTTGTCACGCGAAAGCAGTAGGCACCCGCCGCGTGCTTTCAGGGTGGTAGGCACGCTCCGCGTGCCGTGTGTTCGGGCCGAGTCGGTTTCCCAACGGTGCGCGATTCTGTCTTCGCTCCTCAGAACGGCACGCGGAGCGTGCCTACTACTATGCGGGCAGCACGCGCTCCAGCGCCGCCGCCAGTTCCGCTTCGCCACTTCGCAGGTGCAACCCGACGCGAACGGCCCGCAGCGGGCGGCCCGCGAGGTCCGGCACGCGGAGCTTCACCCAGTCCTTCTGCGTCGTCGCCAGCGTCGCGTCCGGCGGGAGCGTTGCGGCCCAGCGCGTCAGCTCTTCGACGTCGGCCCGCGTGTACGGGTGGTGGTCCGCGAACGCGCGGAACGCGCGCACCGTCGCGCCGAGCGCTTCGAGCGTGCGGCGGAACGCGGCCGGGTTGCCGATCCCGCAGAACGCGCCCACCGTTGCGCCGCCGAGCGCTTCCACCGGTTCCGGCTCGTGTCCCTCGCGGATCAGCGCGACCGCGCGGTGCTCGCTCTGGGCCACCGGCACGTTCGGCACGCGCGCGTTCAGCCAAGCGCGGAGCGCCGCGAGTTCGGCCGCGCTCACTTGGTCGCACCGCGTCAGCACGATCGCGCCGGCGCGCCTCAGGCCGCTCGTCGGTTCGCGGAGCGTGCCCGCGGGGAACAGCCGGTCGCGCGCGGGCGGCCGCGTCGCGTCGATTAGCACCACGTCCAAGTCGCGGTGCAGTTGCCGGTGCTGGAAGCCGTCGTCCAGCACGAGCAGTTCCGCTTCGAGTTCCTCGACCGCCGTTTCCGCGAGGGCGTGCCGATCCGCGCCCTGCAGGTGCGGCACGTCCGGCAAGTTGTCTTCGAGCACGAGCGCTTCGTCGTTCGGGCCGTTGTCGGCCCCGTAGCCGCGGCTCAGCACCGCCACCTGAAGGCCGCTGTCGCGGAAGAACCGCGCCACCAGTTCCACGCACGGCGTTTTGCCGGTGCCGCCGAGCGTGAGGTTGCCGACGCTGACCACGGGCACGGCGGCGCGCTTGGCGCGGGCCGGGTCGCGGTCGTAGCGCCGGTTGCGCAGGCGCACCGCGAGGCCGTAGGGCGCGCTGGCGCACCACAGGCCGAACCGGGCGGCGCGGGCCAGCGGGCCGCGGCGCTCGCCGCGCACGAGTGCGTGCCACCAGTCGGCGCGAATGCGGGGGTACCTCACGGGGTGAAAGCGGGCGAACTGTACCGTGCGCGGTAACGGCGTGTCAACGCGAAGCGGGCGCGAGATGAGAGTCGGGTGAATCCGAACCGAGCACTCCATGAGTGAGTGAGCGGTTACACATCTTTCGCACCGGTTACTCGAACCACGGGGGCCGTTTACAGTGCTCACAGGCGCGGCGCGTGCCGCCCGTTCGCACTCTATCTCTTCCGAGGGTTGGTATGCTCCTCTCCCGGTCCCGCTCGCGCGGGTTCACACTGATTGAGCTGCTGGTGGTGATCGCGATCATCGCGATCCTCATCGGCCTGCTGTTGCCGGCGGTGCAGAAGGTGCGCGAGGCCGCGGCCCGCATGAGCTGCCAGAACAAGATGAAGCAACTCGGCCTCGCCCTGCACAACTACCACGACACGGCCGGCAAGTTGCCGCCGGGCGCGCAGGAAGACGTGTTCCCGCGCGGGGCCGGTGGCGCGCCGTACATCCGCGGTACGAGCTGGATAACCTTCATCCTGCCGCAGATCGAACAAGACAACCTGTTCCGGCTGTACGACTTCACCACGGCGTACAACAGCACGGGGAACGGCCTGTTCGCGGCGAACGTGGTGCCCACGCTGTACTGCCCGTCCGGGCCGGACCCGAAGGCGCGGTTGGACCCGAACGGCAATCTGACGACCGCGGTTTCAACGCACTACTACGGCGTGATGGGGCCCGGCGGCCTGACGAACCCGACCGCGAACGTGGTGGGCGGCACCACGTTCAACTACACCATCGGCAACGCGAACTCGAACGGGGCGTGGTCGGCGCACGGAATGCTGAGCCAGTACCGCGACAGCCCCGGCAGTGTGAGCACCGGGCGGCTCATTAAGCTCACCGACGTGACCGACGGCCTAACGAACACGCTCATGTTGGGCGAGCGGTCGGTGAACTTCGCGCCCGGTTCCACCGTGAACGACTACCGCAGTTGGACCCGCGGCAACAACGGCGGCAGCGGCGCGTGCAAGAACGTGACGTATCCGATCAACTCGACGTGGTACAACGGCAGCAACAACTTCAACGACATCAGCTTCGGCAGTAACCACAGCGGCGGGTGCAACTTCGCGCTCGGCGACGGCAGCGTGCGGTTCGTCACCCAGACGATCAACCTGCAACTGTACATGGCCGCGGCGAGTATCAACTCGGGCGAAGTGGCCCCGCTGAACTGACCGCGACATCGGACCCCGTGCCCGCGGCCCGTGCCGCGGGCACGTTCGTTTTCTCCCACTTTTGGAGACCCACCATGCGACGGCAACTCTCCCGCGCCGCGACGGCGCTTCTCGGTCTGGCGTGCGCGGCGGCCCTCGGCTGCGGGGGCGACGGCACCACGCGCGTTTCGGGCAAGGTGAACTTCAAAGGCGCGCCGGTGCCCGCGGGCAAGGTGTACTTCACGCCGGACCCCGCGAAGGGCGGCACCGGTGCGACCGGGTTCGCGGACATCAAGAACGGCACCTACGACACCGGCTCCGCCGGCGGGCGCGGCGCGCCGAACGGCCCGGTGATTATCGTCGTGGAAGGGGTAGACACCACCGCCAAAGACGCGAAGGAGAAGTCCGAAGACGTCAGCGCGAAATTGCTGTTCGCGCGGTACGAAGTCGCGTTCGACGTGCCCAAGGGCGGTTCGGCGACGAAGGACATCGACGTTCCGGCGGAGGCCGCTAAGGGGCCGGTCGCGCCAAAAGGGCCGCCCGGCAGCATCGTACCGTGACGCACGGTTGAAGCGCCGCGGTCACGCCGCGGCGCACACCGCGTTCAGAACGGCCATGCGCACCGCGAGGCCGTTCGTCACCTGATCCAGAATCGCGGAGTTGGGGCCGTCGGCCACGTCCGGCGAAATCTCCACCCCGCGGTTGATCGGTCCCGGTGCCAGCAGAAGCACGTTCGGCTTGGCGCGCTTCATGCGGTCGGCGTCCACGCCGAACAGCAGCCGGTACTCGCGGATGGAGGGGAACAGCCCGCTCCGCTGCCGCTCGAACTGCACGCGCAACAGGTTCAGCACGTCGCATTGCGGAATCACGTCGTCGAGTTTGTCCGCGATCTTCACACCCAAGCGCGCTACCTCTGGCGGCACGAGCGTGGTCGGCCCGCACACGATCACCTTCGCGCCGAGCGCCACGAGGCCGTAAATGTTGCTCCGCGCGACGCGGCTGTGCGCGATGTCGCCCACCAACCCGACCGTGAGTCCCGCGACGCGCCCGAGTTTCTTGCGGATCGTGAGAATATCGAGCAGTGCTTGCGTGGGGTGCTCGTGCGCGCCGTCGCCGGCGTTCACGACCCGCACGTGCGGTTTGAGCGCTTTCGCGAGAACGTGCGGCGCACCGGGCGACGAGTGCCGCACCACCACCGCATCGATGCCCATGGCCTCGATGTTCTTCGCGGTGTCGATGAACGATTCGCCCTTCGCGGTGCTGCTGCCGCCGGGGGAGAAGTCGAGCACGTCGGCCCCGAGGCGGCGCGCCGCGAGACCGAAGCTCATGCGCGTGCGCGTGCTCGGTTCGTAGAAGAGGTTCACGACCACCTTGCCCTTGAGCGCGTCTCCCTTGGGCACGTCGCCGACGCCGACGCCCGCGAACCGCTCGGCCGAGTCGAGCAACTTCGTGAGCTGCGCCGCGCTCAGCCCTTCCAACCCCAATAGGTGTTTCATTTCCGCTCCAAGATATTTCACCGCTGAGACCGCAGAGGACGCAGAGGGCGCAGACGAAGACAGTTTGATCCGCAGATTTCGCAGATGGACACCGATTTGAAGACCAAGACCAAAGAAGATATTTTGTCGGGATGAACAGGATTTCAAGACTTTGATTTCATCTTGCTGATCTTGATCATCCCGTCAAAAATCTGTCATCACTCTTGGTCTTCAAATCGGTGTCCATCTGCGAAATCTGCGGATCAAACTCTTCACTGCCGTTTCAGCCCGCGGCCGGGGCGCGCGGTGGTGCGGGTGCCCTTCAGCAGCACCGGCGTGCCGTTCACGAACACGTGCTCTACACCGGACGCCAGCGCTTTGCCGTCGTCGTAGGTGGAGCGGTCTTTGATCGCCACCGGGTCGAAGACGACCACATCCGCGGCGAGTCCGGCACGCAAGAGGCCGCGGTCCTTCAGCCCGAAGCGCCGTGCCGCGTGGTGCGAGCACTTCATCACGGCCTCTTCCAGCGACCAGTGCCCCTCGCGCACGTGGTGGCCCAAGAAGCGCGCGAAGCACCCGGTGCCGCGCGGGTGCGGCTTGCCGCCCACATAGATGCCGTCGCTTCCGGCCATCATCGCGGGATGCTTCATCAGTTTCAGGACGTCGGATTCTTGGCGCTCGCCGAAGTGCCGGATCACGCATCCGGCGGCGAGGTCGGTGGCGACGAGCATTTCGCACACGAACTCCACGAGGTCGCGGGGCGAGCGCGCCGAGTCGCCGCCCTGATGCGCCGCGCACGCCTGAAGGAGCATCATGCCTTCGTACCGCTTCCACGAGGCGTGCGGCAGGCTCGCGAGCCGGATCGTATCAATGGGGAACCGCGGCGAAATGAACGCGTCGACCAACTTCGCGCGCGTTTCGGGTTTCTTGAGGCGCGCCACGGTCGCCTCGATGCCGCCTTCGAGCGTTTCCGGTGGCAGCGTGAGCATCGCCACAATCGTGCTGCCGTACAAGTAGCAGTACAGATCGAAGGTCACGTCCACGCCTTCGGCGCGGGCCGCGTCGAGCAGCGGGATCGTTTGGTCGGCGAGGCAGTTGAAGTGCGAGACGTGTACGCCGCAGCCGGCGCGCTTGCCGATGTTGAACACCTCGCGGAGCGC
This sequence comes from Gemmata sp., assembly GCA_022843445.1. Lineage (GTDB taxonomy): Bacteria > Planctomycetota > Planctomycetia > Gemmatales > Gemmataceae > Gemmata. The sequence continues at coordinate 13,527 of JALHNS010000079.1, read as the reverse complement.
CGCGGGTGCCTTCTCGCGGTTGTAGCCCCGCATGTGCGTGACGTAGATTCCGCCGAACGGCGTGAGTTCTTCGCACAGCGCGCTCAGTTCGTCTTCGTCCGCGTACAGGCTCGGAACGTAATCGAGGCCGCTCGACAGCCCGACCGCGCCTTGCTCCATCCCCTCGCGCACGAGCGCGCGCATCTTCGCCAGTTCGCTCGGGTGCGGCTTCCGCGGGTCCAAGCCCATCACTTCCGTGCGCACGTTCCCGTTCGGGATCAGCGCGCACACGTTGATGGAGCACTGGTTGTCGAACTGCGCGAGGAACTTGGGGATGCCGCGCCAGTCGCGGCCGGGGGTGGGGAAGTTGCCGTTGAAGCCCGCGGTGTAGCGCCGCATGTACGCCAGCGTTTCCGGCGACGCGGGCGCGAACGCGACGCCGTCTTGCCCGATCACGTGCGTGGTCACGCCCTGCCGCACGCCCTGTTCGTGAACCGGGTCGGCGAGCAGCGGCAGGTCGCCGTGAACGTGCGCGTCCACGAACCCCGGGCACACCACTTTGCCAGTGGCGTCGAGCGTCTGGCGCGCGGGCGCTTTGCCGAGCGCGCCGACCGCGGTGACGCGCTCCCCGGTGATGCCGACATCGCCCTTGAACCACGGCAGGCCGGAGCCGTCGACGACGCGGGCGTTGCGAATGAGATAGTCGAACATGGGGCGTGCGCGCCGTGAGGAGTGTGTGAACACGATACCGCCCCCGCGGCGCGCGGGCTAGTGGAAGGGCGAACCGCGCGCCGCGGCGCACGAAATCGTTGACCGCGGCGCGTCCGCGTGGTCTACTACTAGTTCACTCCCCTGCCCCGCGCGCCGCGCCCCGAAGGTGCCCCTCCCATGCGACTCCCCGCTCCCTGCGGCGGCCCGGTGGGCCTGACCCGCCGCAACATGCTCCAAATCGGGGCCATCGGCGCGCTGAACCTGTCGCTCCCGCAACTGCTCGCCGCGAAGCGCACCGGCTCGCGCACCGCGGCCACCGCCGATTCGTGCATTCTGGTGTTCTTGAACGGCGGTCCCAGTCACCTCGACATGTGGGACATGAAACCGAACTTGCCGCAGGAAATGCGCAGCGAGTTCAAGCCGATTTCCACGAACGTGACCGGGGTTCAGGTGTGCGAGCACCTGCCGCGGCTCGCGCGCCAGATGAACCGCTGCACGCTCGTGCGGTCCGTTCACCACAACGAAGTGGCGCACGCTCCGGCGGTCTACACCTCGCTGACGGGCGTTCCGAGCGGCGTGAAGGCCGGGCTTCTCGGCGCGAAGCCCACCGACCACCCGTCGGTCGGGTCGGCCCTCGCGCGCTACCGGCCGCCGACCGCGCACGTTCCGCCGTACGTGCTGCTCCCGTATCTCACCCTCGAAGGCGCGGGCGGGCCGCCGCAACCGGGCTACCTCGGCGGTTGGCTCGGGAAGTCGCACGACCCGTTCTTGGTGTTGAAGGGCGGGCCGGAACCGGACGGCTTCAACATGCCCGCGCTCGCGCACGGCCCGGACGTGACCGCTGACCGCGCGAAGGCTCGCGCCGAGTTGCTGAGCGCTGTGAACCGCACCAGCACCGCGGTGCGCACCAGTGAATCCGCAGACCTCGAGCGCCTGCAAGGGCGCGCGTGCGACCTGCTCACTTCCGCCGCGACGCGCCGCGCGTTCCGCATCGACGAAGAACCGGCCCGCGTGCGCGACGCCTACGGCCGCAACATCTACGGCCAAAGTCTGCTGCTCTCGCGCCGCTTGGTGGAAGCCGGGACGCGGCTGTCGTGCGTGTCGTGGGCACCGGACGCGAACGCGACGTGGGACACGCACGGCGGCAACTTCACGAAACTGAAGAACGAACTGCTGCCGCAGTTCGACCTCGGCTTCTCGCAACTGCTCACGGACCTCTCCGACCGCGGGTTGCTGGAGCGCACGCTCGTCGTCGCAATGGGCGAAATCGGGCGCACGCCGAAGATCAACGGCGGCGCGGGCCGCGACCACTGGGAATTCTGCTACACGGTGGTCTACGCGGGCGGCGGTACGAAGGGCGGCTTCGTGTACGGGGCCAGCGACAAGCACGGCGCGTACCCGAGCGCGAACCCGGTGACGGCCGGCGACGTGATCGCCACCATTTACCACGCGCTCGGCCTGAGCGCCGACTTGGAACTGCGCGACCGTTTGGACCGCCCGATCCCGCTCGTACCGAACTCCGCCCCAATCACGGACGTGTTCGCATAGGGTTGTTCCCTTCACATTCCGGCACTTCCACTTGCCCGCACGCGGCACGCGCCGATACGATGTTACGTTCGCCCCGCGAGGACCGCGGGGAGTGCTATTCCCGACGGTGAACATGCCGCCGAAGATCGCGAAGCCACCCGCCGCGAGCGCCCCCGCGCCCGCGTTCGACCCGACGAACCCGTTCATCGTCCAGTCCGACCGCTCCGTGCTGGTGGAAGTGGACAATCCCAAGTACGCGGAGGCCCGCGACGCGCTCGCGCCGTTCGCGGAGCTGGAAAAAAGCCCCGAGCACATCCACACCTACCGCATCTCGAACCTGTCGCTGTGGAACGCCGCTGCGGCCGGATTCACGGCAGCGGAAGTGTCGGCGGTGCTCACGAAGTACGCGAAGTTCCCCGTTCCGCCGAACATCCCCGTGGACATCGCCGAAACGGTGTCGCGGTACGGGCGCGTGAAACTCGAGCGCATCGACAAAGACACGCTGAAGCTCGTGTGCCCGGACAAGCCGCTGCTCGCGGAGTTGGCGCGCAACAAGAAGGTGCGCGAGTACCTCGGCGACAAGATCGACGACACCACGTTCACGGTGCTGCCGGCGTACCGCGGGGTGCTGAAGCAAGCGCTCATCACGGTCGGCTACCCGGCGGAAGACATCGCCGGGTACACCGAAGGCGCGCTGCTGCCGATGGCGCTGCGCGAAACCGCGGCGAGCGGCGTACCGTTCAACGTGCGCGACTACCAGCGCGAAGCGGCGGACGTGTTCCACGCGGGCGGCGACGTGCGCGGCGGCAGCGGCGTCATCGTACTGCCGTGCGGCGCGGGCAAAACGGTCGTCGGTATCGCGGCGATGTGCCTGCTTCAGAAGAACACGCTGGTGCTCACCACGAGCATTACGGCCGTGAAGCAGTGGAAGCGCGAAATCCTCGACAAGACGACGCTGACCGTGGACGAAGTGAAGGAGTACACGGGCGACACCAAAGAGATCGGCCCGGTGACGGTGGCGACGTACCAGATCATCACCTACCGGCCCGACAAGACCGAAGACTTCCCGCACTTCGGGCTGTTCGAGCAGCGCGACTGGGGCCTCATCGTGTACGACGAGGTGCACCTGCTGCCGGCCCCGGTGTTCCGCGTGACCGCGCAAATTCAGGCCCGGCGGCGGCTCGGCCTCACCGCGACGCTTATCCGCGAAGACGGGCGCGAGGGCGACGTGTTCTCGCTGATCGGCCCGAAGAAGTACGACGTGCCGTGGCGCGAACTGGAAACGAAGGGCTGGATCGCGAGCGCGAGCTGTAGCGAAATCCGCGTCGCGCTGCCGACCGACGCGACCCGCATGGAGTACGCGGTCGCGGACCACCGCGCGAAGTACCGCATCGCCAGCGAGAACATCGCGAAAGACGAAGTGGTGGCGGAACTGCTCGCGCGCTACAAGGACCAGCGCGTAATCGTGATCGGGCAGTACCTGTCGCAGTTGCACCGGTTGGCGCACCGTTTCGAGTTGCCGCTGATTACCGGCAGCACCGGGAACGCGGAGCGCGAAGACCTGTACGGCAAGTTCCGCACAGGCGAGGTCCGTCACCTCGTGCTGTCGAAGGTGGGCAACTTCGCCATCGACCTGCCGGACGCGAACGTGCTGATCCAAGTGAGCGGCACCTTCGGTTCGCGCCAAGAGGAAGCGCAGCGGTTGGGCCGCATCTTGCGCCCGAAGAGCAGCGGCGACGGCGACGCGCACTTCTTCACACTCGTAACGCGCGACACCCGCGAGTTGGACTTCGCGCACCACCGCCAAATGTTCCTCACGGAACAGGGCTACAGCTACGAAATCCTCGACGAGCGCGACGTGCTCCCGCCCAAGCGCGAGGTGGGGTGATTGCCGATTTGTGGCACAGGCTTTTAGCCTGTGTTGAAGCGAGGCGCAAAGCAGCACAGGCTAAAACGCCTGTGCCACAAAACGGCAGAGCAGACGTATGGGAGTATCCGTCTACTACAGCGCCCTGCGCGAGCGCCCACTGACCGAGCAAGAAGCGGACACGATCGACGCAATCGTGCTCTCGAACGAAACGGTTGGCCGGCCGCATTACGAGAGCTTCTGTGTGTACGACCGCAGCGAGCCGTGCGAGCCGAACGCGATCTTTGAAGGCGCAACGAAGCTACCGCTCACGACCGAAGACGAATTCTGGAACGAGCTTCTCCACCTGTGCCGCACGCTCACGCTCGTTCGCCGCATATTGCCCGATGCCGAGTGGGATGTGCGCATCGACGATTTGGTTGTGTACTGGAACGCCGAGCGCCAAGAGTACGACCCCAGCGTGCAGGTTTCGTGATGGACGACTTCGGCGACAAACTGAGCGCGGTGCTCGCGCGGATGGAGGCCGACACCACCGGCCGCGAGATGCTCATCGAGCGCGTGTGCGAGTCGCGCGCGTTCCCGAAGCACGGGCCGCAAGCGACGCGACTGGAGCGCGAGCGCGCTGGCGACGACATCCGCCTCGCGTACATGCAGACCGCGCTCGCGGTGCAAGAGGAGTGGGGCGAACCGTACTTCCTCGGCAAGTGCACGGAGTGCGAAGACCCGTGGCAGCCGCTCGGCTTCGAGTGCGCGTGTTGGGACCGCGGTCCGTTCGCGGTGTGCGTGTATTGGGGCCAAGAGGACGCCGAGTTCCCGTTCGCGGTCGATGTGGCCGTCGTCCGCCGCGAGGCATTTGAACAACCGCATTCGGAACCGACATGACCAACCCGACCGCGCGTTTGCCCGCGAAGCTGCACCGCCGCGTGTGCCTCGTGCTCACCGAAGACGCGGTGCTCGCCGAAGAACTGCTCGCGCGCAAGAAGCTCGCTACCGAAGTCGCGGGCCGGCTCTCCGATAAGGTGCTGCTGGTGCGCCCCGGCCGGCTCGACGCGGTACTCGACGAACTCCGCAAGATGGGCCACACGCCGCAGGTAGTAGGGAAGTAGCGGCCCACTCTCACGAACCGCTCGCGGAGCGAGCGGACCACTCTGTAAAACAACCCGATGCCCGAAGCCGAACCCGATTGGTCCGACCGGTGCCGCGAAGCCCTTTCGCGGTACGCCGAACCGCTGCTGCGAACGGTCGCGGACAAGCTCGTGCGCCCGCGCACCAAGCTGCCGGCCGAAGACCTGCTCGACAAGTCCGCCGCCACACTCGGCAACGTGCCGGTCATCGACCGGCGTATCAAAGAGTTGCCGCCGGCGGAGCGCAAACTGCTCGCGCTCGTCGGCCTCAGCCGGCAGCCGCGGTGGAAGGTCGCGCACCTGCTGTCGCTGCTCGCGGCGCTCGACCACCACGACGGCTTCGCCCCGGTTCAGTCGCTCCTCGAAAACGGCCTGCTCTTCCCCGAAGGGCCGGAGGGCGCGGGCGCAATCGCCGATTTCACCGCGTGGTACGGCGCGGCCGGCACGAACACCGCGGTCGTGTTCGCGCACCCCGGGGTCGCGGCCCGCGCGCGCGGCGAAGACCTCGGCCTGCCGAACCTGAGCGACCGCCCCCCGGACGCCACCCCGCGCACCGCCGACGGCCTCGAATGGCCGCTGCGCCTCGCGGCGGCGTGGCAACTCGCAAACGTCGAACCCGTGCGGCTCACGCAGGGCAACGCACTCTTCAAGCGCGACCTCCAGCGCCTGCAAACCGACGGCGTGCTGAGCGCGGCCCCCACGGACCAACTCGCACCGCTCGCGGACCCCGGCGTGCTCGCGCTGTTGTGGTCCGCGACCGCCGGGTTGCTCGCGCCGAACGACGGCGCGCTCGCGGCGCGCGCGTTCCCTTCCGAATGGGACGGGCCGCCGCTCCCGCTGCTCGCGGCGCTGTTCGCGGCGCTTCCGCTCGTCGACGCGTGGGACCCGCTTTCCGGCTACGCGCCGAGCGAGTCCGGGCTGTCGCCGACGCCGACCGCCGGCTTGCTCGCGGTGCTGCTCGCGCGCGACTGGGTTGCGCCCGACGAAGTGGCCGCGTGGCTCTGGTCGCACCACCCGTCGTGGGCGTCGGCGCTCCCGCCGGAGACGCCGGACAAGGGCGCGGCGTGGGCGAAGGCGTACCTGCTCGGCGTCGCGTTCCCGCTCGGATTGCTCGAACTCTCGGGCGATTTCGTGCGCCTCTCGGCGCTCGGGCGGCACCTGCTGTTCGGCGAAAAGGAGCCGCCCGCGCCGCCGACGTTCCCGCAAACGCTGATGGTGCAGCCGAACGCCGAAATCCTCGCGTACCGGCAGGGGTTGACGCCGGGCATCGTCGCGGCGCTCTCGCGGTTCGCGCGGTGGAAGGGCATCGGCGCGGCCTGCACGCTCGAACTCACCGCGGAGCAAACCTACCGCGGCCTCGAAAGCGGCCTCACGCTGCCGATGATCGTGCAGACGCTGAACCGGCACGGCACGCGCCCGGTGCCGGCGGGCGTCGCGGACCTGCTGCAACGCTGGGCGAGCAAGCGCGAGCGCATCACCGCGTTCGCCTCCGCGGTGCTGGTCGAGTTCCCCACCGCGGCCGAACTGGACGCCGCGGTCGCGCGCGGCATCGTCGCGCTGCGCCTCACGGACCGCATCGGCATGACCGCCGACGGGCGCGAGCCGTCGCTGTCGCAGTTGCGCCTCATCGGCAACCGCGACTACGAGGGCCGCCCGCAGCGGTGCCTCGCGGTGGGCGAAGACGGCGTCACGCTCACCGTCGATACACCGCAATCCGACCTGCTGCTCGAAGCGGAAATCGGGCACTTCGCGGAACCGGTGCCGATCGAACCGAACGGCGCGCGCAAGTTCCGCCTCACCGCGCAGAGCCTGCGCCGCGCCGCGGAGAGCCGCGCGCTGTCGGATATCGACCGCTGGTTCGAGGAGCGGAGCGGGGCGTCGCTGTCGCCCGCGGGCCGGTTGCTGTTGCTCGGTTCGCAGATGCCCGCGCCGCGCGCGGAGCGGTTGCTCGTGGTGAAGTTGGCGACGACAGACTTGGCCGACGGCGTGATGCAGTGGCCCGCGACCCGCGACCTGATCGCGGAGCGCGTCGGCCCGCTGGCGCTGGTGGTGTCGGAAGAGAACCTCGCGGCACTCACTGCCGCGCTCGCGGACATCGGCGTGAGCGTGGCCTCCCCTTCTTAGTTCGCGCTTCCGATTCGTGTGAGGTGTCGAAACGAGCCGCGAACGCCAGTGAGCGGTAACACATTCACGCGCTCTCACGCCACCTCACTTGCAGCACTTCGCCACGAACGCGCCGAACTCTTTGTGCAGCGGGTCGGTCGGCTCCACGAACTTCGTGATGATCGTGTAGTGGTTGCGGTCCTTGCACTTCATCAGGTCCGACGGGCTGTTCGCCTTCTTCAGCGCCGCGTGCATGTCCTCGGCCATCTTGTCGAGCGCGGTGAAGTCGGTGTCGGCGTAGGCGATGAAGAACGGCGGGTGCTTGCCGTTGGCGTGCGTCAGCGGCGACGCCTTCTTGCACACCGTTTCGTCCGTGCCGAACGCGCCGTCGAACACCTTCACTTTCGGCACGATCTCGTACACGCCGCTGAACGACGCGACGCCGCGGATCGCACTCGGGTGCAGTTTTTCGGCCTTGAGGTATTGCGGGTCGGTGGCGAGGAGCGAAACGAGGTGCCCGCCGGCGGAGTGGCCGCACACGAACAGTTTGTCGGCGTCGCCGCCGTACTTGGCCGCGTTCGCGCGCGTCCACGCGAACGCCTTCGCCACGTCTTCGATGTGCCCGGGGTGCTTCACCGCGGGCGAGAGCCGGTAGTTGCAGATCACGCAGCCCAAGCCGTCGGCCGCGAGCGACTGGCCCAGCGCCGCGTACATACCCTTGCTGCCGCTCTTCCAACTGCCGCCGTGAACGAACAGCACCACGGGGAAGTTCTTCTTCCCCTTCGGCGTGTACACGTCGAGTGTGTGGCGCTCTTTGTCCGCGCCCGCGTCGGTGCGGTACGCGATGTCGGAATGGCGCTCGACCGTTTCGGCCGCGGGCGGCGCGGCGAACGCGAGCGAAGACAGCACGAGAAGCGAGGTCATGCGCGGCGCTCCCGGGAGAGGAGGTACGCGCAATTCTAGGAGCGCGCCACGCGGGTACGCAAGTCAGTCGCCGCCGCCGTACTCGATTTCGGCGAAGCGGTCGTCCGGGCTGGTCTTGGCCGGCCACGCAACGGCTTCGGGCATGGGGGCGCTCGCCACCGGGCGCGCCGGGATCAGTTTCAACCGCACCGGGAGCGATTCGCCGTCGGCCCGCGCCACCGAGACGGTGACCTCCTGCTCTTCGGCGAGCAGGAACCCGACCGGGACCACCACCTGCAGTTCGCCGTGCGTGAGAGTCGGCATCGCGTTCTCCAGAAGGACGTGGGAGCGAACGGTGCGCCGGGCGAGTCCGGCGCGGGCGCGGCTCGTGCCCGAACGGGCCGAACCGGGGACTGCGTGAGTCGCGGAGAGGTACCCGCCGATAGTCCGGTCGGCGAGTCGTCGCTCAGGGTACCACCGGTCCGCGGTGCGTGGAAGGAACAAAAGCACCCGGCGTGCCAAAAAACCGAGAGTCCGATCAAGAGCGCGGGCGGGCGAAAACTTGAATCGAACTTCCCGGAAAGAGTACCACGCGCGCGGAACTGCGCCGGATGCGCGGCCCGGATTGGGTCAACTCTCGCGCCCTCGCGCGTCGCGTCGTGCGCGGTGGGAAAGAAGGGGACTTGGGGCCGGTTGTAGCGGTTGCCGATACCGGCGGCAAAAAGTGCCCGGCGCGCGCGGCGCGTCGGGAGAAGTTGCCGATCGACCAGAAAGAACTACAGACCGGCCCGAACTTGCGCGCGAAAAACCGGCACCTCTTACCGCGGCGCGGTGAGTCCGCCGAACCGGCGCTCGCGGGCCGCGTAGTCGCGCAGGGCTTCGTGAAGTTGCGCCGCCCCGAACTCCGGCCAGAACGTCTGCGTTACCCACAGCTCCGCGTAGGAGATTTGCCAGAGTAGGTAGTTGCTCACGCGCATCTCGCCCGCCGTGCGCACCAGCAAATCCGGGTCCGGCATCCCCGCGGTGTAGAGCGCGCCGGAAATCGTCTCTTCGCTGATCGCGTCCGGGTCCAACGCGCCGCTCTTCACTTGTTGCGCGAGCGCGCGAACGGCGTCCACCATCTCCCCGCGACTGCCGTAGTTGATGGCAAGGCACAGCCGCAGCCCGGTGTTCGCGCGCGTGATGCGTTCGTTCTCGTCAATCTCCGCGAGCACTTCGTCCGGCAGGCCGGTGCGCCGGCCGATCACCGCGAACCGGATGTTCTGGTCGATGATCTTCTGCCGCTCCGCGAGCAGGTACTCTTTGAGCAGCGCCATGAGGAAGTCGATTTCCGGCTTCGGGCGCTTCCAGTTTTCGGAACTGAGGCAGTACAGCGTGAGTTGATCCAGACCGAGCCGGCAGCACTCTTCCGTGACTTCATCGACCGAGCGCGCGCCGCGTGCGTGTCCTTCCGCGCGCTCCTTGCCTTGCCGCTGCGCCCAGCGCCCGTTGCCGTCCATGATGACGGCGACGTGTCGCGGCAGGCGCTCCGGGTCGAGGCCGACCGAAACGGCGTAGGTTCGCGGGTTGTGGGAGAGGCTTTGCATGATTCACCGCGGAGCCCGCAGAGACCGCGGAGGGAAAAAGGGGACGAACGCGGCCGGTTGGTCCGCGTGGGCCGCACAGGGCTTCCGCCCTGTGCTATAGTAGGCGATCCTGCTGCGCAGGGTGCTCAGACAGCAGAACGGCGCGATTGTCTTCCGCCCCGGAGGGGCCGGCTGCGGCCGTGCAGCGCGATTGCCACTGCAATTAAGCGTCGCACGGCCGAACCAAACAGGAGTACAGGGCGGAAGCCCTGTGCGCCCGTCGGGGACACACCAACCGACACTCCTTCTCAATGACACATCTCCAACAGCACGATCGGCGAGCCACTCGCGGGCAGCCATTCGGACGCCCAGTAACAGTAGCCGCCGGGGAAGTCGTCCGGCGACGCCTCGGCCGTGCCCGAAAGGTGCGGTTGCACTTCCGCTTTCCAAAACGCGAACCGCTCCGACTCCGCGATCCAGACCGGGCGGCTGCCACAATTCGCCACCACGAACCGCAGCGGGCCAGTGCGGAGCAAGTCGCGGATGTCGTTTGCGATTAGGTCGCGCCCGCGAACCGCCGCAACCGGCCCGCGCTCGTCGAACAACTCCACGAGCGGGAGCGTCGTGATGATGCGGTCGGCGGCGCGCATGGTTCACATCATAATCGATTGCGCGCGGTCGGGGCCGACCGACACCACGCTCACCTTCAGCCCCACTAGTTCGCTGATGCGCTCGACGTACTTCCGCGCGCCCAACGGCAGATCGCTCAGCTTGCGCGCGCCCGTGATGTCTTCGCTCCAACCGGGGATCGATTCGTAAATCGGCTTGCACCGCTCCAGTTGGTAGGCGTCGCTGGGGAAGTGCGTGACGCGCTCGCCGTCGAGGTCGTAGGCCACGCACAGCTTCAGTTCGGGCAGGCCGCTCAGCACGTCCAACAGCATCAGCGTGATTTCGTCCGCACCGGAGAGCGCCGCAGTGTAGCGCACCGCGACCGCGTCGAACCAGCCCACCCGCCGCGGGCGACCGGTGACGGTGCCGTATTCGCGGCCGATCTTCCGAATGCGCTCGCCGATCCCGTCGGGGCCGTCCAGCAGTTCCGTCGGGCACGGGCCTTGGCCCACGCGGGTCGTGTACGCCTTCACCACCCCGATGATTCGCGTGACGAACTTGGCCGGCACACCGGTCCCGCCCCAGATGCCCGACGGCAGGCTGCTGGAACTCGTCACATACGGGTAGGTGCCGTGATCCACGTCGAGGAGGCTACCTTGCGCCGCTTCGAAGATGATCTTCTTCCCGGCGGCGAGCGCGTCGTGCAACATGCGGCTCGTGTCCACGACGTGCGGGCGCAGGCGCTCCGCGTAGCCGAGGTATTCGTCGGCGATCGCGTTCGCGTCGAACGCCTTCCCGTCGGTGCCGGTGGCGAACGCGGACATCAGCTTGTTCTTGAACGGCACCACGAACTTGAGTTTGTCGCGCAGGTGCGATTCGCGCAGCAGTTCGCCGACGCGGATACCGAACCGCCGGCCGACTTTGTCTTGGTAGCACGGCCCGATGCCGCGGCCGGTGGTGCCGATCTTCCCTTCCCCGCCGCTTTCGAGCAAGCGCTCTTCTTCCATGTGATAGGGGAAGATGACGTGCGCGTGGTCGCTGACGAACAGCGACCCGGAGACGTCGATGCCGCCCTTCTCGAGGTTCTCCACCTCTTCGATGAACCGCGGCGGGTACACGACCACGCCGTTGCCGATCACCGACTCCACGTTCGGCCGGATCACGCCCGTTGGGAGCAGCGAGAGCTTGAACGCTTTGCCGTTCACGACGACCGTGTGCCCGGCGTTCGCGCCGCCGTTGTACCGCACCACGAGGTCGGTATCGTCGCCGAGCAGGTCGACGATTTTGCCTTTGGCTTCGTCGCCCCACTGCAACCCGACCACACACATACCGGGCATTGAAGGGACCGCCGCGCACTCGATGGAGAGTAAATCGCCCGTTTCACGCTAGGTGCCCGCGCGCGCCGCGTCAAGGTGCGCCCGCGGTTCGATGTTGGCCAACTCACCCAAGTTGGCCCGAGTTGGCCAGCCGAGTTGGCCAAGTGGCCAACTCGAAGAAAACGCTGGAAATCCTAGCGTCCTGCGCGACAAGACCCCCGAGTTGGCCGACCCCTCTCGCGCTATACCCCCTCCGCGTCCTGGGATCGCATTTCGGTGCCCGGTTCGAGTTCGCGCGTGGGAACGAACGGCCCTTCGCCGCGCGCAATTGCGCCGGCAATCGCAATGTATACGTGCGTTCAAAATGTGTCAAGGGACGAAGTCGCGCGGCGCGCGAAGCGGCGTTGACACGCGAACCGGGGCAAGGCATGACCGCCGCGGGCCGAGATTCCCCCCGGAGGTGCTCCCGTGCTCGAACTCGTCGTCGCCGTTGCCGCCGCGTGCGCCGCGCCCGCCGCCCCGCGGCCCGCGCCCTTCGACCTGACGTACCTGCCGCGCGCCACCGGCTCGGTGATCGCCGCGCGGCCCGCCGAATTACTCAAGCGCGGCGGCGTGCCCGATAAGGCCTTCACCGATACCGCCCGGCGCACCCTCGCCGCGCTGTTCGCGTTCTTCGACGGCGACCTGAAAGCCGCGCCCACGCCCGCGCTGTCCGACATCGAAACGGTCGTGACCAGCGCGACCCTTACTCTCGGCATCGAAACCAACCCGGACGGCACCAGTTCGTTCAACATCGTCGGGCTGTCGTCGGGCGTCGTGCGCACCGCGAAGCCGTTCGATTGGACCAACTGTGTGAAGAAGTGGTTCCCGAAGGCGGAGGCCGCGAAGCACGCGGGCCGCGCCTACTTCCGCGTGCCGGTCGGCGCGGGCGACGCGCAGTCGCACCTCGCGTTCTTCGTACCGGACGACCGCACGCTCGTGTTCGAGACTTCGGACGACGAGCTGAAGGCGCTGCTCGCGCGGTTGGAGAAGAAGCTCGAATCGCCCGCGCCGCCCGGGTGGGACGAGGTGAACCGCGACCTGCTGGCGATCTGCCACGACACCGCCGCGGAGGGCTGGCTGCGCGCCCCGGCCGCGCCGAAGCGCGCGGTGGATCGCGCGCTGGTGACGGTGGCGCGCGAGAGCACCGCGCTGGCGCTGGGGTTCACCGCGGGCGACGAGACGCGGTTGCGAGTGGTCGCGCACACGAAGGACGCGGACGCCGCGCGCGCGGTGAGCGACGCGCTCGAACTGATCCTCGAAGACATGGCCGACGCGG
>JALHNS010000079.1:0-495 GCA_022843445.1 Gemmata sp. | reverse complement strand
GAAACTGTTCGCGGCGATGAAGGTGAAGCGCGAGAAGACCACCGTTCGCGCCGCGGGCGCGGTGGACGGTAACCTGCTGCGCCAACTGCTCGCACCGAGTTGCGGCGAGTGACGAAACGGAATGTGAGGTTCGGGAAGTGTGTTGCGGTCGATTCGCGCTGTTAGAGCCGGCTCAGGAGTGCGGTTGCTCTGTTGAAATGATGCGGTTTGTTCTTGTGGCACCGGCCTCTGGCCGGTGCAAAGTCCGAGGATTCTTGACACCGGCCAGAGGTCGGTGCCACAACAATCACCGCCGGGACGCATCATTTCAACAGAGCAGAGTGCGGTTCGACACACACATTAGTAAATAATTAGAGAGAGCCGATGCACCTATTTTTCTTCACATCTGCTATCTGGACCGGCTCAGGAGTGCGGTTCGACACACATATTAGTAAAAAATTAGAGAGATCGGACGCATCTATTTTTCTTCACATCTGCTATCTGGATTCACATTGT
>JALHNS010000078.1 GCA_022843445.1 Gemmata sp. | reverse complement strand
GCTCCAGACCGCATGCTGCACGTCGAGCAACTGCTCGATAGCGGTGCTGGAACAGCCTTCCTCGCGTCGTATGGCACAGAGTGCGCTCGGGCGACGCAACATCGCCCTGTGGGAAACCCACGAGCTAAACCGGCCGCAACAGTTGTCACAGTGATACCGCGGGGCAGCGCGGTTCGCAAGCGCCGAGATTCGCTCAGCGCGCGGTTCCGATTTTGCCGATTCTACCGTGGCGGTCGCCCAAACTGCCCACGGTGCCACATGCGGCTGAAGTCCCGGTTCGCGCGGAGTGTGGTTCCCCGCGTCGCGGCGCTCGCGGGGCGCGCGCTCCGCGCCACGCTCGACGCGCGCGCGGTTCACCACGACCCCACCGCCGACCCGGTTCACCCACAGCGCACCGACCCGTGCGTGTACCTGTGCTGGCACGAGTACCTGCTGCTACCCGTGCTCGAATACGGCTCGCAAAACGTGGTCGCGCTCACCAGCGAACACGGCGATGGGCAACTGCTCGCCGGCGCGATGCGCGCCCTCGGGTGGGATACCGTGGACGGCTCCAGTTCGCGCGGTGGCGCGACCGCGCTGCTGAAGCTGTTGCGCGCCGACCGCCGGCACATCAGCATTACACCGGACGGCCCGCGCGGGCCGCGCCGCACGGTCGCCCCGGGCGCGGTGTGGCTGGCGTCCAAGTTGCAGCGCCCCGTGGTGTGCGTGGGCTACGGGTTCCGCGCGCCGTGGCGCGCGAAGAGCTGGGACCGGTTCGCGGTGCCGCGGCCGTTCTCGCGCGTGCGCGCGGTCTTCGGCCCCGCGGTGCAGGTGCCCCCGGGGCTCGATCGCGAGGAACTCGAAGCGTACCGCTGGTGGTTCGAGCGGTTGCTTCAGCAACTCACCGAAGACGCCGAATGGCTGGCGAACGGGACGAGCTGGGACGGCGAAGTGCCGATGTCGCCGGGCCGCGTGCCGCGCGCGCTCCGCCGCGCCCCCGAACCTACCGCGCCACCGCTGCCGTCTGAGTTGGTGGAGGAATGGGAGGCGCTGCCGCGTGGCCTTCAAGTGTAGGTCGCTCGCTCCGCGAGCGACCATTGCGATGCGAACTACGAGTGCGTGATTGAAAGTGTAATGGTCGCTCGCCCCACGAGCGACCTACACTTGAAAACTCACCCCGACACGGTGCGCGCGGTTGTGGTGGCCGGTGCGCAGTCGCTCACGATCTGCCCGTCGCGCATGCGGATCACGCGGTCGGCGAGTGCGGCCACTTCGTCGCTGTGCGTCACCACGATCAGCGCCAGCCCGCGGGCCTTCTGGAGCTGCGCGAACAGGTCGAGCACCTTCGCGGCGTTCGCGGAGTCGAGGTTGCCGGTCGGCTCGTCGGCGAGCAACAGCGGCGGGTCGTTCGCCAGCGCGCGGGCCAGTGCGACGCGCTGCCGCTCGCCCACCGAAAGCTGCTTCGGCCGGTGGCTGGCGCGGTGGCCCATTCCCACCAATTCGAGCAGGTCGGTCGCCTTCTTCACGCGCTCCGCGCGGGCCGTCAGCGGGCCTTCGAACATCGGCACCTGCACGTTTTCGCGGGCGGTGAGAGTGGGCATCAGGAAGAACGACTGAAACACGAACCCGATTTGGCGGGCGCGGAACGTGTCGAGGTCGCGCCGCGTCGCGAGCGGTTCGCCTTTGAAGTACACCGCGCCCGCGTCCGGCACGTCGAGCGCGCCGAGCACGTTCAGGAGCGTCGATTTCCCGCACCCGGAGGGGCCGGTGATGGCGACGTACTCGCCGGGGCGCACGCCGAGCGTGACGCCGTTCAGCGCGCGCACGTCGCCGTCCGGGTACCGCTTCGCCACCGCGTCGGCGTACAGCAGGAAGTCGGTGGGGTTAGTCATGGCGGAGCGCCTCCGTGGGCAGCAGCCGCGAGGCCCGGTACGCGGGGTACGCGCCGCCGAGCAGCCCGATGAGCAGCGCGAACCCGGTGCCGGTGACGAGCACCGACACCGCGATGCCCGGTTCGATCAGCGTGTTCACTTGCGGGAAGAGGCTCATTAAGTGCGTCGCGCCGACGGCCCCGATGCTGCCGAACGCCGCCGCGACGAGCGCCAACAGCAGCGCCTCGCCGATCACCATTTGCACCACGCGCCGCCGCGGCCACCCGATCGCGCGGAGGATGCCGATTTCTTGCGTGCGCTCCAGCACCGACATCGCCATCGTGTTCAACATGCTGATGACGCCGATGAGCATCGCAATGGCGGACACCATCCACGCCATCGCCGCGGTAATCTTCAGGTGGCTCGCGTTGTCGAGGTACTGTTCGGGCCGCTGCGGGGTGAGTCGCAGCGAATCGCCCTTGTTGTTGGTCAGCGCCATGATGCGCTGGCGCACGGCTTCCACTTCCGCGTCCGGGTCGCTCGTGGTCTTGTTGACGCGGAGCGAGAACCCGGTGACGACGCCCTTGCGCCCGGACAGGTCTTGGTAATCCTTCAGCAGCGTCAGCACGCCGCCGCGCTCGGTGAAGTTCGACGTTTTGAAGACCCCCACCACCTCGAACTTCTTCTGCAAGATGGTGATCGTGTCGCCGACCTTCTTGTTGACGCTCTTGGCGAACTCGTTGCCGATCATCGTGTAGTATTTGCCCTCGTCTTTGGCTTCGAGTTTGCGCCCTTCGAGCACGTCCATGTCGCCGAAGCCGAAGTTGATCGGGAGCCACGCCTGCACGATCACCGGTTTGCTCGGGGGCACGTCGTCCGCGTTCCGCGGCTCGCGGATCTGCATTTCGGTCATGTCCACGAGGGCCGCGTCGATCGCTTTCACTTCCGGCCACGTGCTCACTTCGTGAACCACCCACTCGGGCACTTCGCTCGTGAGCTGAATGGCGTCGCCGCCGCGCAGCGTGACCAAATCGACGCCCCGCTCCTCGAACGAGGCGGCTTGGGCGGCGCGAAAGCTCTTCGCGATGCCCATCAGCGCGACCATGCTGCCCACCGCGACCGACAGGCCGAGCACGGTGAGCGCCGTTCGGATCGGCCGCTGCGTGAGGTTCTTGAAGATGAAAGCGACGAACGTCATTAGCGGGGGGGAAAGAGGGTGGCGAGGTGCCGTTTTACGGCGTCGGTGAACCCGGCGGTGTTGTCGAGCATCGCCAGATGCTTCGCCGCGGGCACGATCTCCGCGACGCACCGCGGAAGGTGTTGTTCTAGCCACCGGCACGTCGCAAGGAAGGGGGAGAACTCGTCATAGAGTGCGACGACCGGTTGCCGCACGCCGCGCAGCACTTCGACGGTGAGGCCGGCTTCTCTCAACACGTCGTCGCCGCATGTCGTCTCCGCGAGCTTCGGGAGCTGCCGCAGCCAGCCGCGGCCGAACGCACCGTAGATGTCTTCTAGCTCCTTCATCTTCTCCGGCGGGAGTGCGGCACACTCGCGGAACAGGCGCGCGAAGTCCACCACATCGCCGAGTGAAACGCCGACGCGGGCGAACGTGTCGCGCACTTCGGTCCAGATGCTCATCTTCCCGAAATTCGGCTCTTCGGCCTTCAGGCACGGGAAGAACGAATCGGAGAGAATCACGCCGTTCACGCACTCCGGGGCGAGCGCCGCGGCGTGCATCGACACGACCCCGCCGAAGCTGTGCCCGATGAGCGCCGCGGGGCCGAGGCCGAGCGCCGCGTGGAACGCGCGGAAGTCCGCGACCATATCGGCCGAGGTGTACCCGGCCGGCGGACGCTCGCTCATGCCGTGCCCGCGCATGTCGTACGCGGTGACGCGGTACGATTCCGCGAGCGCGTCCACGAGGCCGCTGAACAGCCACACGGCGGAGTTGCTGGTAACGGCGTGAACCAGCACCACGTCCGGCCCGGTGCCGGACTGCTGGTAGAAGAGCCGCACGCCGTTCGCTGTAACTTCGGGCATCTCTCGCAGTGGTTAGTGGGTAGTGGTTAGTGGTTCATAGGTGCGCGTTTAGCGGTGTCCCCGAAGGGGACGCGCCGAAAAGCACCAAACACTAAATACCAATCACGGCCCCGCCGGCGCGCGCCGAGTGCAGGCAGGCGTCCAGCACGGTTTGCGTCTTCAGCGCGATCTGCGACCAGTGCGTGTCCAGAATCCGGCTCAGCACGAGGTCGCCGAAGGTGCGCACCATGTTCGTTTCTTGCGCGTCCGGCGCGCCGTCGCTGTACTCCGTTACGGCGTGACGTTTGGGGTGGCTCTCCCAGTGGTAGCGGGTGCCCTTTACGTTGAACACCGGGCGGTCCGAGACGAACTCCGATTCGCACCCGAAGTACGGGAGCACGAAGTCGCGCACCGAAATGCTGCCCTTCGTCCCGCTCACGTGCGCCCACTGCTGCAACTCGGTGTTGAACGAGCAGTAGAACGACGACGACACGCCGTTCGGCCAGAACAGCTCGCCGGAGAACTCCAGCGGCACCGGCGTGCTGCCGACGCCGTACTCCGCGAGCATGCGGCCGCTCACTTTCACCGGCATTTGGAAGTTCATCACCCACAGCGCGAAGCGGACGTTGTACCAGCCGAGGTCGCCGAGCGCGCCGAGCGGTTCCATCGTGTCGCTGACGCGGATGTTGTTTTTCAGGAAGTCGTCGCCCGCCGCGAAGCTGAATTGCGTGGTGATGCGGCGCAGCGCGCCCACCGTTTCGCCGTCGTCGAGCGCGGCGCGCAGCAGCGGGAGCCGCTTGCTGTGCATGAACATGACGCCGTCCATGAACTGCACCTTGTTCGCGGCGCAGGCGTCGATCATGCGCTTCACGTCCGCGGTGTGGAGGCCGCACGGCTTCTCGCACAAAACGTGCTTCCCGGCGTTCGCGGCCTTCACAACCCAATCCGGGCGGATGCCGGTCGGAAGCGGCACGTACACCGCGTCCACGTCCGAACGCTTCAAAAGCGCGTCGTAATCGCACGCCGCCGGTTCGACCGCGAAGGGGCACTCGGCTTGGTTCGCGGCGATCCACTCTTTCGCGCGGGCCGGGTCGCGGCTCGCGACGGCCGTGACGATGCCGTTCCCGCTCAGGCGAATCGCCTTCCAGTTCTTGCGGGCGATGTTCGCGGCCCCGAGAATCCCCCACCGGCAAACGGGTGCTGTCATCGTGCGCGCTCCGCGAGTATCATCGCAAGTTCGATGCATTCGGGTTACGCCGCGGCGCGCGCCGCGGCCACCGCGAACCGGGAGCGAACGTGAACGCGCACACCCACGCCGACCTGTCCCGCCGGTTCTTCCTGCGGTGCGCCGCCGCCGTCGCGGGCGGCGCGCTCGCCGAAAGCGCCAGCGCCGCCGAACCGTTACCGAAGGAGTTGGACGCGGCTATCGCGAAGCTCGAAAGCTACTTCACCCCTCAAGACAAGTTCCAAGACGTCTCCCGCGGTCGCCCGGTGCCGCACACCCTTCCCCTCGACAAGCGCAAGGAAGTGGGCCTCACGCCGGAAACGTGGAAGCTCGACATTCTCAGCGACCCGGAACACCCGGCCAAACTGGGGAAGCAACTCACTGCGAAGGACGGCACCGCGCTCGACTTCGCCGCGCTAATGAAGCTCGCCGAGAAGCACGCGGTGCGGTTCGCCAAGATCATGACGTGCTTGAACCTGAACTGCCCGCTCGGCACGGGTGTGTGGGAGGGCGTGCCGCTGCGCGAACTGCTGTGGCTCACGCAGCCGAAGGGCGACGTGCGCCGCGTGTTCTTCTACGGCTACCACAACGACGACCCGAAGCAGATGTTCCGCAGCTCGCTGCCGGTCGGCCGCGTGCTCGAAGACTACGACGGCCTGCCGCCGGTGATCGCCTGCTACAAGCTGAACGGCGAGTTGCTCACGCAGAAGCGCGGCGGCCCGGTGCGCGTGCTGGTACCGGAGCACTACGGGTTCAAGAGCGTGAAGTGGCTCACGCACCTGTTCCTCAGCAACGGCCCGGCCGCGAACGACACCTACGCGACGCAGAACAACGACGTGGACAGCCCGATGAAGACCTTCTGCGAGCACAAGTATTCGCCCGCGAAGGTGAAGGCCGGCGTCGCGGTGCCGCTCACGGGGTACGCGCAAGCCGGGATCGGCGGCCTTTCGAAGGTACAAGTGTGGGCGACGCCCGCGGAGAAAGAGTGGCCGAAGGACGACCCGTACTTCACGAAAGCGCCGTGGACCGACGCGACGATCCTTCCGCCGCCCGCGGATTGGGGCGTGAAGCCGGAACTGCTGAAGGGCGCGTTCGGGTTCGACGGCGCGGGTAAGCCGAAGGCGTGGCCGATGCGGTTGGCGAAGGCGTACTGGGCGGCGCTCCTGCCGGGCCTGCCCGCGGGCGCGTATGTGGTGCGGTGCCGCACGATCGACGCCGCGGGGCACGCGCAGCCGATGCCGCGCCCGTTCCGAAAAGGCGGCTGTTGCGAAATCGAGAGCTGGGAGCTGACGGTAGAGGCGTGAGGCATTTCTGAAACGACCGGTCGCGGGGTGCGAATATCTGGGCGGGCGGCCCGTACCTTCGGTACGTTCGGCACGCCCTACCGAGACGCCCAACCGCCCGACACGGACGTCGGCCCCCTCACGGAGCGGCCCATGTTCCGGTGCCTTTTCGTTTTCCCCGCGCTCGCCCGTTTCGCGCTCGTCGCGGTCTTCGCCCTCCCCGCCCCCGCTCGTGCGGGCGAAGCGGACGACGTGTACCGCAAGGCCGCGCCGAGCCTCGTGTGGATCCGCAACCACATCGGCAACACGGTGTCCGAGGGCAGCGGGTTCGTGGCCGACGCGGGGCGCGGCCTGATCGTGACCAACCACCACGTCGCGCAGCGCGAGCGCACCGTGGACGTGTTCTTCCCGGCCCCGGACGGCAAGGGCGGGCACATCGCGCGGCGCAACTATTACACCGACAACGTGCAAGCGCTCCAGAAAGCGGGCTACTACGCGGTCGGGTACCTGTCCGCCTACGACCCGGCGCTGGACCTCGCGGTGTTCGAGGTGCGCAAGACGCCCGCCGGCGCGCGCGCGCTGGCGCTGGCCGACCGCGAGCCGAAGGACACCGACCGCCTGCACATGCTCGGCAACCCCGCGGGCCGCGACCTGTGGCGGTACGCGCCGGGCATCGACCCGCAAGCCACGCGCGTGCGCACCAGCGCGAAGAACGGCGAAGACGCCTACGACTACAAGGCGCTGAGCATGGCGAGCAGCCCGTTCCCCGGCAACAGCGGCGGCCCGGTGGTGAACGCCGCGGGCGACGTGGTGGGCGTGCTGTCGCGCGGCGGCGGCGAGGGCGGCAAGGTCGCCGTCGCGGTCCACCGCGACGAACTCGCGGGCCTGCTGAAGACCGTTCAGCGACACGCGGTGTTCAGCGTCGAGAACCCCGGCACCGGGCGCATCGTGTACCAAGTGAAGTGGAACGACGGCGAGTGGGCGAACCACACGATCGAACCGGGCACGGTGCGGACGCACTGGCACGCCACCGCCAACGAGACCACGCCCTACGTCCGGTTCGACAGTTCGAGCGCGCCCGGGTTTCAGGAGAAGGCGTACAAGGTGACGACGTTCGTGGCCTACATCGGCAAGAACGTGCAGCCCAACGCGCAGGACCACGCGAAGGAGCACGTGTTCCGCTGGAGCGGGACGAACCTCGACCTGTACACGAAGTAGCTCCCCGCGCCCGGTGTCGCGCTGCTGGCCCCGGGCGCGCCGTTCGATTTCGACAGTTCCACCGTTGACCATACTTGAACGCAAGTATACAATTCATTCGGCGACGCGACGGGGCGCGCCGAAGGGGCTTTCGTGCGCGGGTGCGAACTCGGTGCGAGCGCGCCGGGTACGCGTGCGAACAGCCTTTGCCGTCCGAGAACTCGACCTCACGCTCACCGCGACGGCCCGCGCCGAATCGCGGTAGTGGTGTTCGAATAGCCCGAACTCGAATCCGGGCCGAAATCGGCTGGTTCTACTTGTTTTCAAGGCTTTTTCGCCGCCCCGCATCCCCGGTGCCTATTTTGCTTGACACGCCGGGCGCGCCGCGGCATACCGCACGCCTTCGTGGACCGAGTGCGAACCGGGGGAGCGCCATGCGGCGGCTAACGCTGGCGGCGGGGGCGGCGTGCGCGGTGGTGCTGATCGGCCCACTCGGCGCGCAGAACTCGAACGACTTCACCATGCCGGGGCAGATCGTGGGCGGCTTCGGCGGCTCGCTCAACCCGGTGGGGCAGCGCGCCCCGAGCGCCGCGCCGCCCGCCGGGTTGCCGGTGGGCCAGAACGCGCTCCAGCGCCCGTTCGACCCCAACCGCCCGTACGACCAGTTCAAGGGCACCGGCATCGACCCGTCCGCGCTGCGGGCGCCGCTGGTGGGCCCGGACGGCCGCGAGATGGCCCCGCCGGGGCCGTTCGCGGACTTCCTCGCTCGCGTCAAATCGGTGTTCGTGAAGTCGCCGCCGCCGGAGCGCACGATCCCGTACGCGCCCGGCATCAGCCGCCGCAACCGCGAGCGCGCCGAACAGCGCATGTGGCGACGGGATTAACGAAGTGCGCGGGTGCCAGAGTGTGAGCGTGTGAGAGCGGGGGGGCTCTCTCGCACGCTCACACTCTGGCACCCTCAGGCGGACTTACCGAGCGGGCAGCAACTTGCGCCACGCCTCGGCAGTTGGGGCCGCGTCCTTGCCGGTCAGCTCGCGCAGCGCGCCCACCGCCGCCTTGTGATACGGCGACAGCACGCCCGCTTCCTTCGGCGTCAATTTCTCGCGGAACTCGGTCGCTTCCTCGGCGCTCAGCACGCGTTCGCGCACGAAGAAGTCGAACCGCTGGTTCGACGGCCACGGGTGCGCGTCCTTCACCGGCATCGACATCGAGAAGTCTTGCCGCAGGTACGTCACGTCGAGCCGGATCAGCAGTTCGGGAATGTCGCCGCGGTACCCGCCTTGACTCGGTGACGGCAATTGTTGACCGGGCACGGCGACTTGTGCCGTGAGCGCTTCCTCGTTCGGCGTGCCGGAACCGTTCGGCGCGTGACACATCAGGCAGTTGCGGTGGTGGTTGATCTTCACCAGTTCCTTCACCGCGAGCGCCTTCTTGCCGCTGCTCTCCTTCTCGGTCGGCAGCCGCGGGTCGGCGGATTCGAGCACCTTCACCAGTTCCGGCACGAGGTCGGTGCGCTCGAGTTTCGTGATGGCGACGGCCGCGTTTGTGGCGACCGCCGGCCACGGGTAGCGGAGCGCCTCGACGAGCGTGCTCGTGTAGTCCTTCTCGCGGCGCACCTTCAGCGCCGTGATCGCCGCGCCGCGAATGTCACTCTCGGCGCTGTACACCGCGAGGCGGGCGAGCGCCTTCGTCGCTTCGACGTGCGGCACCGCGGTGAGGTACTTCACGAGGCCGAGCCGCATTTCCGGCGCTTCGGCCGCGAGCATCTGCATCAGCGCCGACACGCGCGCCACGATCATGTGCTCCGCGGTCTCGGCGTCGATGCGCTCGTTCTTGTCGCTCTGTTCGCACAGCGCGACGAACTGCTTCCAGAACGGAAGCGTTTCGGCGAGGATCAGCCCGTTAATCGCGTCCGCGTTTTGGAAGAACGCGACCTGCGGCGTTCCCGCTTGTGGCGCGGGTTGCGCTTGTGATGAACGGCCGCCATTGATGTCGTTGATGATCGGGGCCGGGCGGAAAGTGTCGTTCGGGGCTACGTTGGTCGCTTGTGCCGGAACGACGCTCACGCGGCTCACGGTGCCGTTCAGCGCTTGGCGCACGAAGCCCACGGCGCTGTTGAAGTGCTGGAGCTTCTTGCCGCTGGTGCGGCAGGCGTCGCCCATGTTGAAGGGCATACCCGCGAGGTCCGGGCGCGCCGCCAACAGTTCCACCATGAACGCGTCGGTTTTCTTCGCGTTCGCGTGGTTGATCTTGGCGATCTGGTGCGCCGCGGCGCTCATCTGCTTGAGCGCGTCCGGCTTCGTCGGCGCTTCGGCGAACGCCAGTTCCGGCACCGCCGCGAGGTCGTTCGTCGTGACCGGGCCGCGCGCGCTCGCCTTCGGTGCAACGGGCAGCAGGTCGCGCGTCGGCGTGTTCGGCGCGATGGTGAACCGGAGGTTCGGCATCGGCGGCGGCGTGGGGGCCGGCGGGAGGCGCGGCGGCTCCGGTTGCGGAATCGGTGTCAGCGGCACCGTCGGCTGGCTGCTCGTCGTGCCGTTCGTTACCGGCGGGAGAGGCAGCGGCAGTTCGAGCGCCGGCGCGCTCGGGGTCGGCGCGGGGAGCGGCGGCGCGGGCGGTTGGCCCGCGCCCAGTAGCACCAGCGCGGCGCACGCGGCCAGAATGCGAAGCGCGTTCGTCGTGTTCCTCATCGGCGCACCTCCTGTGAGTAAGGCCGCCCGATGGTACTCCGGCACGCGGGGCGCGCACAATCCCGCGCCCGCGCCGCCGTTACACGCGCCTCACTTCTCCCACTTCCACACCGTGAGGCCGTACAGGTCGCGGATCACGATCTCGGTCCCGCACACCGCGACGTGCGCCCACGCGTCGTCGGCCACCTGCTTCTTGTCCAGCGGGTCGTACTCTTTTTCGGTGGCGCGGAACAGGAACAGCGTCCCGCGCTGGTCGAGCGCCAGAATCTTGTCGCCGTTCGCAACGAGGCTCATGTACTCGCCGAACCGCTCTTCGGTGCGCCACGCCTCTTTGCCGGTTTCGAGATTCGCGCAGATGAGGCGCTTGTCTTTGCCCAACCAGTACGCGTGGTTCTTCACCACCACCGGCGAGCACATGTTCCCCTCGTACTTGAAGTTCCACGCGCCCGCGGCCGAGTAGTTGCCGCCGTCGCTCTTGATCTTCAGCAACTGCGTGTTGCCGCCGTAGGTGCTGGTGAAGACGCCGTCGTCGCCGACCGGCACCGGCGTGAGGATGTTCATGCCGCGGAAACTCGGGATCTCCTTCGACCACAGTTCCTTCCCGGTGGCACGATCGACGCCCGCGAGCTTCGTGCGGGTCTGCACCACCACCTGTTCCGTGCCCGCGAGCTTGGCGAACACCGGCGAGGAGAACGCCGACCCCATCATCCCGCCGCCGTCTTTGACGCCGCTCCACAGCACCTTCCCGGTCTTCTTGTCGGCCTTGAGGAAGCGCCCGCCGGCCTGAACGTACACGCCGGTTTCGTCCACGATGGGCGAACTGACGAACCCGAAGTCGGGCACCGGGGCGCCGAACTCCTTCATGCAATCGAGCTTCCACAGTTCCTTACCGGTGGCGGCGTCGAGCGCGACGAGCAGGTCGCGGATGCCACCCACGAACAGCGTGTTGCCGTCGAGGGCGGGCGTAGCGCGAATCCAGCTCCCGTTCTTGGCGGCGAAGAACGGCACCGTGTGCGCGCCCTCCCATTGGGCCTTCCACAGTTCCTTGCCGGTCTTGCGGTCGAACGCCTTCACCACCTCGAACTTCTTCTCCACGGTTTCGGTGGTGAACACGCGGTCGGCGCTCACGATCGGGCCGGAGTAGCTCGGCCCCAGTTCTCTCACGCTCCACACTTTGGTGAGTTTGTCGAACTTGTTCGGCCACGCGGGGCCGCTAACGGTGCCGTCGCGGGCCGGGCCGCGCCACTGCGTCCACGTGGCCGGTTTGTCGTCCGCGAGTGCGGTGCCGCCGGTCAGCAGCACGAGCGCGAAAAGGGTGCGCATGAGTTCGCCTAATGGGTGGGGGTAACACAGCCAAACCGCGAGCCGGGGGCGAAGTTCACCGGAAAACTGGCGAACGGCGGCGTAAGCCGGCCGTTCGCCATCAGCTGTCTTACTTCGCGACGGCCTTCAGCAGTTCGTTCAGCTTCTTCTCGATCTTCGGCGACGCCTGTACTTCGAGGAAGCTGGAGCGGGCGCGCCACGTTTCGTAGCCGCCCAGCGCGTGCTGTTCGGGCGTGGGCAGGTAGCCGAAGTAACCGTTCGCCAGAGATACGACGCACGTCGTCGCGTAGATGTTTTTTTTCTTGAGGCTCAGCCCGATTTCGGTGAACACCTCGCACGGGATCGCCACGATCGCGCTCGGGCCGACGCCGAACACTTGGAGCGGCACTTTCACCGCGTCCGGGTACTTGGCCATCAGAACGGTTTCGCGCGCGTACGTTTCCTCCGCGCCGCGCAGCTCG
This sequence comes from Gemmata sp., assembly GCA_022843445.1. GTDB lineage: Bacteria > Planctomycetota > Planctomycetia > Gemmatales > Gemmataceae > Gemmata. The sequence continues at coordinate 9,685 of JALHNS010000078.1, read as the reverse complement.
CGGCCCTTCGCCTTATCCAGAACGCCCTCGGCGCGTTTCACCTCGTCTGCGGTGGGCTTGCGCACACCGAGTTCGAGTTCGGCCCACGCGGCGCGCAACACCGGGGCCGCGTGCCACTCCGCGCCATCTAGCGCTTTCACGGCGGCAGTCGCCACGGCATCGGCCACGAGGCGCGAGCGCTCGCCGGGCATCGCCTTCGTGGCTTCGGTACGGAAGTTGATGTTATTCACGTCTCCGCTCGTGCCGTTCGAGAGCGTGCCGACGAACTCTTTGCCGGCCTTCAACTTCGCGGCCACGCTGTTGGCGAACGCGCCGAAGTAGTCCGCAGAGAGCGGGCCGATGTCGCCGACGTAGTGCAGCGAGTAGTTGGCGAACAGCGCGAGCGGTTTGTCGTCCGCGGTGCGCACCGCGAGTACGGTGACGCGCGGATCGGTCGGGCCGGCCGGTTCGAGCAGGTCTTTGCTCGCGCGCGGCGGGTTCATGCGCACCTTGTCCGAATCGCCGCCGAACGGGTCGACGTTCTTCACACCGGGCCGCATCTTCCAGCGCCGGTTGAACACCTGATTCGGCTCTTCGGCCACGCCGAACGCAAGTTTCGCCCGAACCCGGGCCTTGTGCGCCGTCTCGATTCCGTCGGCGATCTTCTGCGCGAGGAACTGCGCGTACTCGGCGTCCGGGTCGCTGCCGAACACGCCCGCGACCGCCGGCGCGGTGTGCGTGTGTGTCGCGGAGATGAGCATGTGCTTCGACGGAATGCCGGTGCGCTTCTCGGCGAGCGCCTTCGCGGAGTCGATCAGCTCGCGCGGGATCATGCAGCTATCGACGACCACGATCGCGAGCTTCGTGGTGCCGTCGTCGAGCACGAGGCACCGAGCGTGGAGCGGGTCGGTGGCGGCGGTGGCCTTGCGGTCCGCGAACCCGCCGTTCACGGAGATCGGGAACTTGGTGGGGGTGACGTCTTGTGCGAACGCGCCGGCTTTAAGATCGCCGGCGCGAGCCGGTGCGGCGAACGCGAGCGCCGCGAGTGCGAGGAGGGTGCGCATGAGACGGGTTCCGTGGGTGCGCGCAGTATACCCGCGGAGACGAAAACGGCCGCGGGAATAAGCCCCCGCGGCCCGGTGTTACCCTTCATCTCGCCGTGCGCTTACTTGTCGCGCGTCGTGACGCCCAGCGCGGCTTGCGCCGCGGCCAGCCGCGCGATCGGCACGCGGAACGGCGAGCAGCTCACGTAGTCCATCCCGATGCTGTGGCAGAACACCACGCTGTCCGGGTCGCCGCCGTGCTCGCCGCAAATGCCCACCTTCAGGTGCTGGCCGTGTTTCGCCTTGCGGCTCTCGCGGCCCTTGTGAATGCCGAGCTTCATCAGTTCGCCGACGCCGTTGAAGTCGATCGTCTGGAACGGGTCGATCGGCAGCAGCTTCTCCTTCAGGTACGTCGGCATGAAGCCCTTGATGTCGTCGCGGCTGAAGCCGAACGTCATCTGCGTGAGGTCGTTGGTGCCGAACGAGAAGAACTCGGCCTCGGTCGCGATCTGGTCCGCGGTGACGCACGCCCGCGGCAGCTCGATCATCGTGCCGATTTGGTACTCCACCTTCACCCCGGCCTTCGCCATGCACTCTTCGGCCACGGCGATGGCCCGCTTCTTGAGCATCGCGAGCTCTTCGATCACGCCGACGAGCGGGATCATGATTTCGGGCAGCACGTTCTTGCCCTTCTTCTTCACCTCGATGGCGGCCTCGATGATGGCCCGCACCTGCATGTCGCCGATTTCGGGGAACACCACCGGCAGGCGGCACCCGCGGAACCCCATCATCGGGTTCATCTCGTGCAGTTCGTCCACGCGCTCGAAGATCTTCTCGACGGTGGTGCCGGTCTGCTTCGCCACCTCTTCCGCGCCCGCGACGTTGTCCTTTTGCGGCAGGAACTCGTGCAGCGGCGGGTCCAACAGGCGGATGGTGACCGGCAGTCCGTCCATCACCTCGAACAGCCCGACGAAGTCGGCCTTCTGGAACGGCTCGATCTTGGCGAGCGCCTTCTTGCGGCCCTCTTCGCTGGTGGCGAGGATCATCTCGCGCACGGCGGCGATGCGGTCCTTGCCGAAGAACATGTGCTCGGTGCGGCACAGGCCGATGCCTTCCGCGCCGAACTCGCGGGCCTTCGCCGCGTCCGCGGGGGAGTCGGCGTTGGTGCGGATCTTCAGCTTCCGCACCTTGTCGGCCCACGTCATCAGCGTGGCGAAGTCGCCGGTCATGCTTGGCGGCACGGTGGGCACCTTGCCGATCATCACGTCGCCGGTGGTGCCGTTGATGGTGAGGAACTCGCCGGCCTTCACCACCTGCCCGGCGATGGTGATCTGCTGGTTCGCTTCGTCGATCTTCATCGCTTCGCAGCCGACCACGCACGGCTTGCCCCAGCCGCGGGCGACGACGGCCGCGTGGCTCGCCTTACCGCCGGTGCTGGTGAGAATGCCCTTCGCGAGGTGCATGCCGGCCACGTCTTCCGGCGACGTTTCCTTGCGCACGAGCATAATCGCGTCGTTCGGGTGCTTCTCCGCGTGCGCGACTACCGCTTCGGCCGAAAGGAGCACGATGCCGCTCGCCGCGCCGGGGCTGGCGGCGATGCCCTGCGCCACCGGCTTGTTCTTGGCCTTCGGGTCCAGTTGCGGTTGCAGCAGGTGGTTGAGCGAATCCGGCGCGACGCGCTTCACGGCGGTCGCTTCGTCGATCAGCCCTTCCTTGACCATCTCCACCGCGATGCGAACGGCCGCAGTGCCGGTCCTTTTGCCTGTACGCGTTTGGAGCATGTACAGGACGCCCTCTTGCACCGTGAACTCGATGTCCTGCATCTCCTTGTAGTGCTTCTCCAGCGTCGCGCGGATGCCGACGAGTTGCTCGTACACCTTCGGCATTTCCTCACCGAGCTTGGCGATCGGCTCCGGGGTGCGGATGCCCGCGACCACGTCTTCGCCTTGCGCGTTGATGAGGTAGTCGCCGTAGAACACGTCCTCGCCGGTGTTCGGGTCGCGGGTGAACGCGACGCCGGTGCCGGACGAGCTGCCCATGTTGCCGAACACCATCGCCTGCACGTTCACCGCGGTGCCCTTCAGGCCGGTGATGCGCTCGATGCGGCGGTACTCGATGGCCTTGTTCCCGTTCCACGAGTTGAACACCGCGTTGACCGCGAGCAGCAACTGCTTCTTCGGGTCTTGCGGGAAGTCCTCGCCCACGTCCTTCTTGTAAACGGCCTTGTACCGCTTCACCAGTTCCTTGAGGTCGTCGGCGCTCAGGTCGGTGTCGAGCTTGACGCCCTTGGCCTCTTTCATCGAGTGCAGTTCGTGCTCGAAGTGCTCGTGCTCGAGGCCCATCGCGGTGGAGCCGAACATGTCGATGAGGCGGCGGTAGCTGTCGTACGCGAACCGCTCGTTCCCGGTCTTCTTCGCCAACCCGGCGACGCTCGCGTCGGTGAGGCCGAGGTTGAGGATGGTGTTCATCATGCCGGGCATCGAGAGCGCGGCCCCGGAGCGCACGCTCACCAGCAGCGGGTCGGTCGGGTCGCCGAACTTCTTGCCCACGAGCGCCTCGACTTGCGTGAGGGCGGCGTCGATCTGCGGGAGCGCCGCGGGCGGGAGCTTCTTGCCCTCTTCGTAGTAGGCCGCGCACACTTCGGTGGTGATGGTGAAGCCGGGCGGCACCGGGATGCCGATCTTGCACATTTCGGCGAGGTTCGCGCCCTTGCCGCCGAGCAGTTCCTTCATCTTGCCGTCGCCGTCGGCCGTCTTGCCGCCGAACGAGTAGACGTGCTTCGTCGCGCTCATGAGTGTCCGTGTTGGTGGGGAGATCGGCGCGCCGGGCGGCGCACATCACGCTTGATCTACGGACGGCCGCACGCGATGGCAAAGCCCGAACGGGTGCGGTATAGCGTTGGTGATGAAAGGAGTGAGACCATGCTTCAAACGAAAATCGACACCACCGACCCCACCACCGGAACCGAGTTGCCGGTGCTCGCCAAAGTCGAGCGCGCCGACGGCGCTCTGCGCGGCCTGTTGCGCAAAGTGGGCAAGGGATTTGAGATCGAGGCGCGCTGGCAGTTCAAGCAACAGGGAACTCCGGACCCGATCGTGGAACTGACACTCGTTTCGCTCGAAACGCCCTCCACAGGCGTTGCCTCGATCACTTACCCGTTTCCGCCTAGCGCACTAGACAGCGAAGCGGCCATCAGCCGCAACCTGTGGGAAGCCATCGGCCTGTTCATCCCGCTCCTGTCCGAGGTAGTTGATCGCGCGTTCGAGAGCCTCCAGAGCGAGCCTGTTGAGCTTGCCGCAACAGCAGGAGACTGACCGTGCCCAGTAAGTCGCCCGCACAACGTGTTGAGGAGTTGGCCGAACGGCACCAGAAACTCGAAGCGGCCTTCGAGCAACATCGTGCTCTCACGGAACTGAAGATCCAGCAATTGGCAGTTCGAGACTAGGAGCGCGCGACTACCGAGGGTGAGTTGCGCGCGAAGATTGCCGACCTCACGCTGAAGAACGCCGCGCACGAGGCGCGCGAATCCGAGCGCGCAAAGTCCGCAGAAGAAACGCGCACGAAGGTAAACGATCTCGCCGCGAAGAACGCGGCGCTCGCGAAGCGCGCCCGCGGGCAGGAGAAGACGACCGACAGCGGGTTCAACTTCCTTCAGGCCGCCATCATCTGCGTCATTTCGATCGTCGGCGGCGCGCTCCTCTCGCAACTCGGCCTCAAGAAGTAACCACTCCCAGTTCCACGCGGCCCAGCAGTTCCGGCCCGGTGCCCTCGCGGTGCTTGCGGTCCATTTCGTACATCGCTTGCAGCGTTTTGAACCGCGTGCGGTGGAACGGGGCCATCGGCATCTGCTCGCCCTTCCCGCCCGGCGCGCACCACTCGCGCAGCGCCTCGCGCTCGATCAGGATGACGCGCAGCTTGATGGTGCGCATCCCCTCCTCGTACCGCTCGCACGTGAGCGCGAACAGGAACGTGCCGATGCGCACCGGCCCGCCCACCGCCGCGGCCACGAACGCTTCCGGGCACAACTGCGACAGCGCGTTCTTGATCGCCCGGTACACGTAACCCTGATCGTCCGGGTTCGTCAGCACCAGAAACGGGTTCGCGTCGGTCGCGTACTTCGCGGCCCGGTTCAGGAGCGCCACGCCGTGCGAGTTCGGCCACACGTCGGTGGCGAACCGCTCGGAGAGCGTGCGCATCTGGAGCGTGTCCGCGAACAGGTTCAGCGAGAAATTGACTTGCGACAGGAACTCCTTGCGGCGGAACTGCGTGCGCCGCCGCCACCACGCGAAGGCGACCCCCGCCCACGTGAACACGAGCGCGACCGGGGCGAGGTACGGCTTCGCGGTGTCGAACAACTGGGTCAGCGTTTCCATCGGGCGCGCTCCTCGGTGTGAATCGTTGCTCAGTGTACGCACGCGGCCCGGCACATTCGCTACATCCGGCGCGGCGCGCGGCCTGCGGCGCAGGGTTCGGCCGAATTTCCGTTGTGGCGCGCCCCGCGCCGGCGGAAAATCTTCTCTACACTCCCGTGTTCGAGCCTGACATGACCCCGGTTTCCGGCCGCCGCAAGCGGCTCACGCTGCCGCGCCGCATGGTGTGCGACCTGCTCCGCGCGGCCCGCGGCATCCCGATCATCTCGTTCGAGCGGCGCATGAAGCTCGCGCTGCTGGCGGAGGCGCGCAAGGCGGTGCCGAACCCGCCGCCGTGGGTGCTGCTCTTTGTGAAGGCGTTCGGCGCGGTGGCCGCGCGCCGCCCGGAGCTGCGCCGCGCGTACCTGCCGTTCCCGTGGCCGCACCTGTGGGAGGCCGACGAGAACGTCGCCTCGGTCGCGGTGGAGCGCGACTACTACGGCGAACCCGGGGTGTTCTTCGGGTTCTTCAAGTCGCCAGAACAGCTGCCGCTACCGGAGATGGTGGCGACGCTCACCGACTGGAAAACGAAGCCGCTGCACGAAGTGGAACCGTTCCGACGGGCGATGTTCTTCGGGCGCTTCCCGTACCCGCTGCGGCGACTGCTGTGGACCTATGCGACCGCGTGGAGCGGCGCGATCAAGGCGCGTAACTTCGGCACGTTCGGCATCAGCACCACCGGGCCGGGCGGCGCGACCGCGCTGAACGTCATCTGCCCGATCACCACCGCCCTGAACACCGGCGTGTTCGCCGACGATTGGAGCATCGACTTCCGCCTGCACTTCGACCACCGCGTGATCGACGGTATGCCCGCAGCCCGCGCACTTCAGGAGGTGGAAGAGCACTTGTGCACCGAGATCGTCCGCGAACTGAAAGACCTCGCGCGGGCCGCCCCGTAGCGGCCCGCACGCGGCGCGAGGTGCCCGGTGCCTACTTGAGTTCCTTGACGTACAGGTTCTTGAACCACAGCGGGTCGCCGTGGTACTGCAGTTCGATGGGACCGGTCGCGGGGGCCGGCTTGCCGCGATCCCAGTAGTTCAGCAGTTTCGCCTTCTCCACCACCAGTTCGCCGTTCAGTTTCACGGTCACGTCGTCGCCGATCACGGTGATGTGGAACGTGTTCCACTCGCCGATCGGCTTGTCGGCCTTCTTCAGCGGAATCTTGCCCACCTCGCGTCCGGCCTTCAGCTTCGCCGTGTTGTCGGCGTCCTTAGCCAGCGTGGCCGGGAACGGGTTGTTCCACAGGCCCCCGCTGCCGCTGTTCTTGTCCTCGTTGCGCGCGCCGCCGGCGTTCTCCGAGTCCCAGATCTGCACTTGTGGCTGGCCGCGCAGGTAGATGCCACTGTCGCCCTTCGCCTCGATCTTCCAATCGAGCATCAGCTCGAAGTTGCCGTAGTCCTTCGCGGTTTGGAGGCTCACGCCGCCCTTGCCGGTGTGGTGAATCACGCCGTCTTTCGCGCTCCAGTGTTCGAGCGCGGTCTTGGTGCGCGCCTTCACGATCTCCGCCTGCTTCTCCGGCGGCAGCGTGGCGCGCTGCTTCATGTCGATGTTGCCCTGCCAGCCGGTCAGGTCTCTGCCGTTGAACAGCGCGGTGAAGCCGGAGGGCGGCTTGTTGTCGTCGGCGCGAACGGCGACCGCGCACAGCGCGAGCGCGGCCAGAGTGAGGCGCGAGAGGCGGAACATGGCGGTTCTCCAAGTGGGAGGGTGCCGCGTCAGGCTACGCGCGTGCGCGCCGCTGTGCAAGGCGCGAAACGGAACGAACCCGACCGGCCGCAGCCGATCGGGTCCGCTCTTCGGCTTGGGGAAGCCTGCTTCGGTCAGCCGTGGATTTCGCACACGGCCAAGTACAAGCGCGCCAGCGCGTTCCAACCGCTCGCTTCTGGGATCACCGCGACCGCCTTGTTCAGGTGCTCGCGGGCATCGGCGTACCTGCCGAAGAACAGGCGGGCCATGCCGCGGTTGAAGTGCGCGGCGGGCGAATCCGGTTGCGCGTCCCACGCGGTCAGCGCCTTCGTAGACTCGCCCTTCAGCCACAGCGAAGCCGCGTCGCCGTCGGCCGGGATGTCGCCGAGCATGCGCGCCACGCCCGCGGCCAGCGGGTCGCCGGCGTTCGACGCGACCCACTTGCGGAGCGAACCGAAGCCCGGCAGCGGGGCGGGCGCGGCGGTCGGCCGCATGTCGTTCGGGTCGAACGTTGCCAGCAGCGGGTGCAAGTCTTTCACGCGCTGCGGGAAGTGCCCGGGTGCCATCGGTAGCGCCAGTGCCGCCGCGGGTTGCGAAACCAGATTGGCCCATTCGGGCGGTTGTGCGGGCGCGGGCGACGGGGCATGTTCCCCCGTGGTGTGTGCGGTCGCGTCGAGCCATGCCGCCCGCGGATCGACCCGGAAGCCCGCGGCCACTTCGTACGGCTCCACGTCCGGCCCCTCGTGCTCGACTGCCGCCGGAACGGCGTCTGAGCGGTTCGCGAGGAAGCGCACCATCAGGGCATCGATGGTCGGCGGAGCGGTCGGGTTGGCGTCGGTGTGCCGGGTCATGGTAGTCGCCTCACAGGTCCCCGGTGTCGTCCGGGTTCACGGTCGGAACGCGGGCCGCGCCCGAACTTGCGCGCGGGAATTCGGTGTCAGTGTACCAAACGGCGGCGGGGCGCGCCGCACGGATGCGGCGCGCCCCGCGTGGGACCGAACTCGTTGCGTGGTCACGGCTTCGGCTCGGCGTCCTTCTTCGGCTCGGCGTCCTTCTTCGGCTCCGCGGGGGGAACCAGTGTCGGCGAATAGCCCTTCAACAGGTCCACGAACTCCGCCGGTTTGTTCGCCACGATGCCCTTCAGAGCGAGGAACTTGCCGCGCAACTCCGCGTTCGGCTCGCTCTCGGCTTGGGCGGAAAGTGGGGCTTGCAGGGTCACCGGAACCGCGCTGCCGTACGCGCGCACGTGCCGGATCACCGCGTCCGCGGCCCGCACGCGCAGCTCCACCGGGTTGCCTTCGCCACCGAGGGCGTATTGCAGGAGCGCGATTTGCGTCTCGCCCCCCTTGAACCGCTCCACGGCGTCGATGGCCGCGGACGCCAGCGCCGGCACGCGGAGCGCGGCGCGCAGGTCCGTTTCGGTCGAAGTGAGGTCGTACCCGGGCAGTTCGCCGATCGCCATGCGGCGCAAAAATTCGAGCGCGGTGCGGGCGTCGGCCTGCTTCACCGCGGGCGAGCGCGGGAGCTTCATCGGATCGGCGAAGGTCGCGTTGAACTCGGATTCGAGCACGAGGCGCGAGTACGGCTCGGCGATCACTTTCACTTCCGGGTAACCGGTGAGCGCCCTCACTAGTTGCGCTTCCACGGTGCGGTCGCGGTACGTTTCGACGTTCAGCCCCAACTCGGCGGGGTCGACGCGCCCGCGGAGGGTGTCGTAGCGGTCTTGGGCGGTCTTCACCTTCGCCACGTCCAACTCGAACCGGTCGATGAGCTTCATCAGGTCAGTGCTGGGAAGGCCCGCCCCGTAGGTCGCGGTAACGGGTTGGAGAGCGATCAACTTGCGCGTCCGTTGGAGTTCGTCGTAGGTCTCCGGCGCGGACGCCTTCGAGATCGGGAATTCGGCTTCCAACAGCGCGTAGACGATGAGCTGGATGCGGGCGCTCATCAGCCGCTTTTGGTCGTCGTTCAGCGTGAGCGGCAGCGCGTCGATCACGCGCTGCAACCGCTGGGTGCGGACGGCGGCGGCGCTGCGGAAGCTGTTGTCGCGGCGCTCCTGCGTGGTCTTGCGGTTCGCGGCGTTCTCTTCGGGGGTCAGGCGCGGGTCGGGAACGAACGGCGGCGGCAGTTCGACCGTGTCGTTCTCGGTCGCCGCGATCAGGGCCGCGGTGCGCAGCAGCAACTGGTCGAAGGTGGGCACCCGCGGTTTGTCGCTGCTGGCGACCACGAAGAGCGGCCGCGCCGCCGCCCGCGGGTCGCTCTGGAGCGCCGCCACGATGTCGATGAGTTCCGGGTTCGGGGTGTGCCGGTCGAGAACGATCAGGTCGAAGTCCGACGCCCGCGCGACGCGCTTCAGCAACTCGCGCCCGCTCGCGAACTGCTCGACGTTGTACCCGAGCCCGCGCAGGTGCGCGGCGGTGTTTTCCGAGCGGAACTTCACCGGGTCGGCGAGGAGCGCGGTGCCCTTCGCCTCGCCCGGCGCGCCGGGGTCGGCGGCGAGCGCGCGGCGCAACACGTCCACGACGGTCTGGCGCGCCGCCGGCGGAACCGCGACGGGCGAGCGCAGCAGGGCGG
>JALHNS010000077.1 GCA_022843445.1 Gemmata sp. | reverse complement strand
GGGTTGCGCCGGCGCGGCCGCCGGGGCCTTCGCCGCGGCCTTCTCGTCGCCGAACACCCACCAGCTGAGGGCCACCGCGCCCACGGTGCAGACCGACAGCACCGCCCACGAGCACAGCGCCGACGCCACCACGATTTCCAACAGGCTCAGACCTTGCGGATTGTACACGGTTCGGCCCTCGCGCCACCGAGTGTTTGGTTGGGACCCGCGGCCGGTGGCGCGCCCGCGGTCCCGTCGTGAAAGTTCGGTCAGTTCGTTGCGCTCGCGCACTTCGTACAGGTGCGCGCGTACGGGAGCGCGTGCAGCCGCGCTTTGGCAATCGCCTTCCCGCACGCCTCGCACACCCCGAAGGTGCCCGCGCTCAACCGCTCCAGCGCGGCGCTCGCTTCGGCGAGCAGGTGCGCCTCGTTGCCCAAGAGCGTGCGTGCCAGTTCCTCTTCGCTCTCGCGGACCGCGCGGTCGGCCTCGTGGGCCGGGGCGTCCGTGCCCCCGGGGGCGGCCCCCCTCAGGGCCGCTTCCTCTTCGAGCGCGGTCGCGGTCCCGCTCAGGCGGGCGATCAGTTGGGTGAGCGCCTGCCGATAGCCGGCGCGCTCGCGTGCGGGGATCGACCGGTTCATGGCACGCCCTCCACGCCCGAGCGCTCATCGCCCGAGGCATAGGCTATTTATGGATCAAAATATCTTCTTTGTCAAGGCCACAGACGTTCACTCATTGTCGGTCGTGATAGAAATCCTTGCCGAATGGAGGATTACGTCGGAACGGTCCGCTCGAATTGCGCTGCGCCGGCCCGGACGAACTGCGGTCCGGTGCCCGCAATTCGTCGCCTTGGGGCGTTGATCGCCACCCGGTTGGGCCGCAGAACCCTCTGGCTCCGTTACGGTTGCTTGCCCGGTAGCGTCGTTGGGGGCAACTTGGTGCGGAGCCGCACCACAACTTTCACACGAATCGGCTTCGCGCCCTCGACACCGACCGGGGTGACGGAGACCACCGATTCGCCCGGCGAAATCGCCGTCAGAACCGCTGCAGTGCACCCCCCGCCAAACAACCCATCTGCGGGGCAGTTCACGACTCTCACGCCCCGGACGGTCAGACCGGCCACTTCGACCTTCAGCGCCCGCGGCATCGTCTTCGGGGTAACCGCGTACCTGTACTCCAGTTGAATCAGGTCGCCGACGTGCGCGTACACCGTGGTGGGTTTACTGAGATCCACGACGCGCAGATCGCCCGGGAAGACGAACTGGTTCACGGACGCAACGAGCGGGAGCACGAGGAAGACTGTGGACATGATCGACCTGCGATTGGGGAAAGGGGCGGGTTGCGTGGCCCGAAGTTGGAGGTGGCCGAACTCCAATCGGTTCGGAGAATCGGCTGCCGCGTGCGGTTTCTGGCCAACGCCTTACAGCTTGCTGGATTGCGCACGCAGGAGGTGATCGATTAGCACGAGAGCGACCATCGCTTCGCCCATCGGGACGAACCGCGGCAGCAGGCACGGGTCGTGCCGGCCCTTCACGAGAAGTTCCGTCGGTTCGCCGGCGCGCGTGACCGTGCGCTGCGCGCGCGGGATGCTGCTCGTCGGCTTGATCGCCACGCGGCACACGATCGGCATTCCGCTGGAAATGCCGCCGAGCATCCCGCCGTGCCGGTTCGATTCGGTGCTCAGCGGCGCCGTCGGCGCGAACACGTCGTTGCACGCGCTGCCGCGCATCTGCGCCACCGCGAACCCGGCACCGTACTCGAACGCCGTCACCGCTGGCAGCGACAGAAGCGCCTTCGCCAAGTCCGCTTTGAGTTTGTCGAAGACCGGTTCGCCGAGGCCCGCGGGTACGCCGGTCGCCACCAGTTCGCACACGCCGCCGATCGAGTCGCGGTCCTTGCGCACGGCGTCGATCAGTTCGATCATCGACGCGGCTGTGTCCGGCACCGGGCAGCGCACCGGCGTCGCTTCGACTTGCTCCAGCGTGACCGAAGCCGGGTCGGGCACGTCCGCGATTACGTCGCCGACTTGTTTCACATACGCGAGCACGCGCACGCCGTGGCGCGCGAGCAACTTCTTCGCCACCGCGCCGGCCGCCACTCGCGATACCGTTTCGCGGGCGCTGCTGCGACCGCCGCCGCGGTAGTCGCGGAAGCCGTACTTCGCGTCGAAGGTGTAGTCCGCGTGGCCGGGGCGGTACTTGTCTTTGATGTCGCCGTAGTCGCCGCTGCGCTGGTCGCCGTTGCGAAACAGGATGCCGACGGGCGTGCCGTCGGTACGGCCCTCGAACACGCCGGACCAGATTTCCGGCACGTCCTCTTCGTCGCGCTGCGTGGTGAGTTTGCTCTGCCCCGGGCGGCGGCGGCGCAGGTCCGGGAGCAGGTCTTCGACGGACAGTTCCAACCCCGCGGGGCAACCGTCGATGATGCACAGGTAGCCGGGGCCGTGCGAAACGCCCGCGGTGGTGACCCGAAACAGCGTCCCAAACGTGTTGCCTGCCATGCCTTCAATATAGCGGTGCGCCGGCGCGGGCGCGCGCGGCCGCCGAAATCACTTCTTCTCCACGATCTTGATCGCGTCCGGGCCGGTCAGCTTGATCTGCGGCGCGTCCTTGAACAGCGTCACCTTGCCCTTCACTTCCACGGTCTTGCCCTTGAAGTGACTCGCCGGGTCTTCGATCTTCGCGTCCTTGAACTTGGTCATCGTCGCCTTGTCGATGAACACCGCGAAGTTCTTCTTGTCCTTGAAATCGGCTTCCGAGTTGAGGTAGCCGACGCCGGACTTCGTCACGCTGGCGGACTTCACCTCGAACTGAAGGTTCACGTCCTCGTTCACCTTCTTCGCGGCTTCCGCCACCGTGATGGGTTTCGCGTCTTCGGCCGCGTGCGCCGTGAGTGCAAACAGCGCGGCGAACAGAGTAATCGCTTTCAGGCGCATGCGGGACACCTCGTGGGGTGAATCGGCGCTACCAACCGAGCGCGTTTCGCAACTGGTCCAAGCCGCCGGCGAGCGCGGCGGCGGCGTCCGGGTACGTCTGCTTCGGGTCGTCGTGCCGTTTGCCGTTCACGGTGCTGCTGACCGCGCACGCGAACGTGCCGCTCGCGGGGCGCACTTCCAGCTTGTACAGCGGCTTCTCTTCGAGCATCACGAACGTGACGTGCGGGAACACGCCGGGCTTGAGCGCGCCGCCGCGGGCCTTCAACCAGTCGGGAACCGTCATCGCGTTCTCCTCGTTCGATTCGCCCCGTCAGCCTACTATTCCGGCAGCGGCTTGTCCTTCGTCTCGGGCAGGAACGGCAGCACGAGCAGGCCCAACAGGAAGACGCTACACATGGTCACGCCCGCGTAGCGGAAGGCGTCCGCGCCGTAGCCCGCGTACACGCTCGTGGTGAGTTGCCCCAGCGCGAACGGCCCGACCGCCGCGATCAGCCGGCCCGCGTTGTAGCAGAAGCTGGTGCCCGTGCTGCGGTACTTCGTCGGGAACAGTTCCGGCAGGTAGATGGCGTAACCGCCGAACAGCGCGAGCTGGCAGAAGCCCATCAGCGGGATCATCCAGAAGATGTCTTCGCGCGTCTTTAGGAAGAAGAACGTGCCCGCGGTGCTCACCAGCGCCAGCACGAAGAACAGCGCGAACGTGGGCTTGCGGCCGAAGATGCCCGTGACCCAACTGAACGCGAAGATGCCCAAGAACGCCCCGCCGTTCTGCACCAGCGAGGTGATCCCGCGCCACCGGCTCACTTCGCCCTTCAGTTGGTCGCCGGTCAGCCCCTCGGCGGTGAAGGTCGATTCGAGCGCGAGCTGCACCAGCCGCGGCGAGAAGAAGCCGATGCCCCACAGCCCCACCACGCCGGCCCCGGTGAGCAGCAGGCCCATCAGCACGCGCTTGTTCCACGGCGGCGTTTTGAACAGCCCGGTGAGGGTGCCGAAGAACGCTTGGAACGGCGACGGCCGCGCGCCCTGCGCCTCCGCGGCCCGCATCGCCTTCCACTTCTCCGGCTCCTTCAGCCCGAACTGCACCACCACGAGCAAAATGCCCGGCACGATGCCCACGAGGAACATGATGCGCCACGGCGTGAGCCACTCGCCCGCCGGGAACGCGCCCTCCTTTTGCAGCGACCCGAGGTACATGTTCAAGAGCGCCGCGGAGCAGTTGCCGAGCACGCTCGACGCCTGAAACAGCCCCAATATGTAGGGCCGCGCGTTGTCCGGTACGGTCTCCGCGAGCAGCACCACGGCCGCGGCGAACGCGCCGCCGACGCCAAGCCCGGTTAAGAGCCGGTACGCCATAAAGTCCCATTCGCTCACCGAGAGCGCGCTCAGCCCGGTGAAGAGCGCGTACAGGCCGATGGTGAGCGTGAGCGTTTTCACGCGGCCGAGTCGGTCGCCGAGGACGCCGAACCCGATGCCCCCGATGGCCCAGCCGATGAGGAACACCGACGTGGCGTAAGTGCCCATCTTCCCGACTTCGGGGGCGCTCGCGGGCTTCTGCATGAGCGCCGAAAGGGCCGGGTCGCGGGCCAGCACGAAGAGCTGCTGGTCCATGCAGTCCAAGTCCCACGCGAGACAGCAGACGATGAACACGAACCACTGATAGCCGTTGAGGTCTTTCAGGCTCGCCCAACCGGTGCGACCGCTTGGCGGAGTGGGAACTGACGACATGGAGAAGGTCCGGCAGCGAGTGTAGCGGGCAGTGGGATTGCAACGTTCCAGCAACATTACCGGGCGGCACCTTCGCACGCCAGCATTTCCCCACGGCGAACCGGCGCGATATGATGTTTGTTTCCCAATTCGCCGGACGCGCGAAAGGGCCGCGAGTGACGAACGACGTGTTCCCGCTGTCGGTCGGGTTTCTTGGCGCGGGCCAGATGGCGACCGCGCTCGCGGCGGCGTGGGCCAAAGCCGGCCTCCTCGACGCCGCCAAGAGCCGCGCCGCCGACCCGTTCGCCGAAGCGCGGTCGAAGTTCGAGAGCGCGACCGGCGTTCCCGCCGTGCTCACGAACGCGGACGTGGTTCAAGCGTGCGACGTGCTGGTGCTCGCGGTGAAGCCGCAGGTGGTGCCGGCGGTGCTCGCGGAAGTGCAACCGCACATCGAATCGCGGCACTTCGTGATCTCGATCGCGGCCGGTATCACGCTCGATACGCTCGCTTCAGGACTCGGCACCGCGCGCCTCGCGCGCGTCATGCCGAACACGCCGTGCCTCGTGAACGCGAGCGCGAGCGGCTACAGCGTGCGCTCTGCAAACCCCTCCGACGCGGCAGCGGTTGCGAAACTATTCAGCGCGGTGGGCGTCGCGCACGCGCTCCCGGAACACCTATTGGATGCCGTTACTGGCCTCAGCGGGAGCGGCCCGGCGTTCGTGTACCTGTTCATTGAAGCGCTCGCGGACGGCGGCGTGAAGTGCGGTCTTCCGCGCGCGACCGCGCAGGCGCTCGCGGCGCAAACGGTGCTCGGCGCGGCGCGCATGGTACTGGAAACCGGCACGCACCCGGGCGCGCTCAAGGACGCGGTGGCAAGCCCCGGCGGCACCACGATCGCCGGGCTTCACGCGCTGGAGCGCGCCGCGTTCCGCGCCGCGGCCATCGACGCCGTGGAAGCCGCAACCCTGAGAGCGCGCGAGTTGGGGAAGAAAAGCAGTTGATCCGCAGATTTCGCAGATGAACGCAGATTTGAAGACATGAAGACCATTTTTGACAGGATGAACAGGAGAGACAGGATTTCGGAACACTGCTTTCATCCTGTTTATCTTGTTCATCCTGTCAAAACTCTTCTCTGTTCTTCTGTCTTGAAATCTGCGTTCATCTGCGAAATCTGCGGATACGAGGTCTTCAATAAACCATGACAAACGAACTCGTTTTGATCTTCGATTTCGGCTCGCAGTTCGCGCAGCTCATCGCGCGGCGGGTGCGCGAGCAGAACGTGTTCTGCCAGATCGTGCGGCACGACCTGCCCGCGGCGCGCGTCAAGGAACTGAACCCGAAAGGGATCATCCTGAGCGGCGGCCCCGCGAGCGTGTACGAACCCGGCGCGCCGCACTGCGACCCCGCGCTCTTCGACCTCGGCGTGCCGGTGCTCGGCATCTGCTACGGCATGCAACTCGCGTGCTACTTCCTCGGCGGGAAGGTCGGCGGCACCGCGCACTCCCGCGAGTACGGCCGCGCCACGCTGAACGTTCACGAGCGCAACACCATCTTTCAGGGCTACCCCACCGAATCCGTGGTGTGGATGAGCCACGGCGACCAAGTGCAAAACGTCAGCGGCGACTTCGAGGCGCTCGCTTCCACCGACACCTGCCCGCTCGCGGCGGTGAAGCACAAAACGCGCCCGCTGTTCGGGCTTCAGTTCCACCCGGAAGTCGCGCACACCCCGCACGGCGGGCAGATTCTGGCGAACTTCCTTCGGGACGCCTGCGGCTGCTCCGGGCAGTGGAAGATGACCGCGTTCGTCGATAGCACCGTGCGGCAAATCAAAGAGCGCGTCGGCAACAAGCGCGTGATTTGCGGCCTCAGCGGGGGCGTCGATTCGAGCGTGTGCGCCGCGCTGCTCGTGAAGGCCATCGGGCCGCAGGTCGCGTGCATCTACGTCGATAACGGGCTGATGCGCGAGGGCGAAACGGAACTGGTGAAGCACACGTTCCGCGACTGGTTCAAAGCCGACCTGCACGCCGTCGATGCGCGCGCGCAGTTCCTCACGGCACTGAAAGGCGTGACCGATCCGCAGCAGAAGCGGAAGATCATCGGAAAGGTGTTCATCGACGTGTTCAAGCAGGAAGCGAAGAGCATCCCGGACGCGCACTTCCTCGCACAGGGCACGCTGTACCCGGACGTGATCGAGAGCGGCGGCGCGGCCGACGGCCCCGCGGCGACGATCAAGCTGCACCATAACGTCGGCGGGTTGCCAGCCGAACTCGGCTTCGAGCTGATCGAACCGCTGCGCGACCTGTTCAAGGACGAAGTGCGGCGGCTCGGCACCGAGTTGGGGCTGCCGGAAAACGTGGTGTGGCGGCACCCGTTCCCGGGGCCGGGCCTCGCGGTGCGGTGCCTCGGCGAAGTGACCGAAGAGAAGCTCGTTTCGCTCCGCAAAGCGGACACGATCTTCCTCGAAGAACTGCACAAGAGCGGTTGGTATCGCAAGACGGCGCAGGCGTTCGCGGTGCTGCTGCCGGTACAGAGCGTGGGTGTGATGGGCGACGGGCGCACTTACGAAAATACAGTGTGTTTGCGGTGCGTGCAGACCGACGACTTCATGACCGCGGACTGGTCGCGGTTGCCCGAAGACCTGCTCGCGCGCGCGGCGACTGCCATCATCAACAAGGTGAAGGGCGTGAACCGCGTGGTGTACGACATCAGCAGCAAGCCGCCCGCGACCATCGAATGGGAGTGACGCCGAAAGGCGAAGCGCGCTTACGAGCCGCGAACGCCAGTGATCGGCAAAGCTAAACCGCTCACTGGCGTTCGCGGCTCGTTGGTCAGCTTGCACGCACTAGGAATCGCTTCTATGCGCGTGGAAGTGTGCGCGTCGGACGACTACGCCACCCGCGAGAAGCTGTTCGCGGCGCTCGCGGAACTCGGCGCGCAGAGCGACGGCGAACCGGCGGGCGTGGGCCTGCACCGGTTCGCGCACGCGGACGGCGAACTGAGTGTTTTCGTCGATGCGTGGGTCGTGGATGTCGCGGGGCCGGACCATCTGGTGGAACAAGTCCTACAGTTAATCTCCGCGGGCGAGAGCAGTTAGTTCGCACCCAACGGAGACACACCGATGATGGCTTGGCCGACGATGATTTGCGGCGCGCTCTTGGTTCTGGTGGGCATCGTGGGCTACAGCACGTCCGAAGTGCAACCGCCGCCGATTACCGCGCTGATCCCCGCGTTCCTCGGCGGCGCGCTCGTCGTGTGCGGGCTGCTCGCGTTCAAGGACAACCTGCGCAAGCACGTCATGCACCTCGCGGCCGTGATCGGCCTCGTCGGGTTCCTCGGCGGGTTCATGCCGATCGGTCGTCAGATCAAGAACACGGGCGAGTTCGACCCGATGAAGAAGTCCGCGGTCGCGGGCGAACTGACGATTCTGGTGTGCGCGGTGTTCGTGGGGATGTGCGTGAACTCGTTCATCCAAGCGAAGAAGGCGCGCAAGGCGAAGGAAGCGGCCGAAGCCGGCACCGCGCCCCCGCTGGCGTGAGCTACTCGAAGAGCGCCGCAACTGCGACCGCGTACGGGGCGTGCAGCGGTTGCACGCTCTCGCCGGGCCGGTGTTCGGTGTGAACCCGGTACGCGGTCGCGCCGAGAGCTTCGGCGAGCGGTTGCGGCTCGCGGTACACGTGCAGCACTTTGCCTTCGAGATCGAGCACCCAATATTCGGGAATGCCCGCGGTCGCGTACAGTTCCGCCTTCGTGGTCATGTCGTACTGTAGCGACGTTTCCGAAATCTCGACCGCGAGCAGCGCGGTGGCCGGGTGGTCTCCGATGTAATCGCGGGCCGAACCGGAAACGACGGCCGCGTCCGGTTCCGGGCGGCTGTCGTCGATTCGCAGCGGGCCGGCGGGTCGGACGTGGTACCCCGCGCCGAACGCCTCTCGCAGCGCGTCCATCAGAACGAGCGTCAGCGCGAAGTGCCGTGGGCCTTCCTTTCCCATGTCCACGATCTCCCCGCGGATCAGTTGGTACTGTGAGCCGGTGAAGAACCCGGCTTCGACGAACCGCTCGAATTCGTCTGGCGTGCAGCGCCACGGCCGCGGGCCAAGTACCGGCGCGCCCTTCGGCGGCGGCGTAACGACTCCGGTGGGCGCGGGCGGCGTGAGAACGGACATGCGTCACCTCCGGGGCACAGAATACGGCCACTCTTTGCCCAGCACCAGATCGACCACCCAGCACCCGCGGACGTGCGGTTGGTGGATGTCGCGGGCGTGCGCGAGCACCGCGGGTTCGTCGCACCCGGCTTCTTCGAGAGCGTCCGCGAGGATCGGCAGACTCGCGGCTTCGGCGCGGTCGTAGAACTGCTGCGCGAGCGCGACCGCGGTTTCGGTGCGCCAACTCGCCTCGAATCGCACCTTGCGGAACGGGTTGCCCAACAGGTCGATGAGGCACGACGCCTGAAACAGGCGCTCTTCCCACGCCATCCCGCCGCGGGCCGCGGCAATCGAAATGGACCGCTCGGCGGCCAGCCACGCGGACGTGTGCGCGTCGTGCTCCGCGAGCGCGTGCAGCAGGTCGCGGTCGTGGGTGCGCGCGGTGCGCCCGGCGCGCCGCGGCTTCGGCGGGGTCTCATCGGCGAGCGCCGCGGCCTCCGCGAGCGCGGCGGAGTATCGCGCGTCGAAGTGGTGCGCGAGCCGCCGGCAACACGCGATGGCGTACAACCGCAGTTTCCGGTCGGAAACGCGCTCGCTGGCCCAAGTGAGCATCGCTTCTGGGTCCACGACGGTGAGCCACTGGCGCTCGGTCACAGCCGTTACTCCTTGCCCAGAACTAGATCGCACACCCAGCACCCGCGCACGTGCGGTTGGTTCGCGTCGCGACAGTGCATCAGAATCGCTTCGTCTTCGCACCCGGCGTCTTGGAGCGCGTCGGCGAGGATGGGCATCGCAGAGAAGTGACGCGAGTCGTACATCTGCCGCGCGAGCGCGACCGCGGTACTCGTGCGCCACGCGGGATCGAACGCCGTAGGCCGGAATGGGTTCCCGACGATGTCGCGGAACATGAGCGATCTTGTAAGTTGGCCCGCGCGGTACGATTCTCCGTGATCGTCAGCTCGTCCCGGTTCCCAGTTCTGACCGTTCAAGCAGAAGAGTTCGACACAGTCTTCCATTTGCTTAGAATCGGGCCACAGCAAGCAACCCAATGGTGTTCCGACCAGCATACCACGGCACTGCTCGAAGCCTCTTTCCAGTTGCTTCTTGTTCGCCTGCCCTTCAACAAAGCGTTCCGCAAGTTCGATTGCCTCGAAGATGACAGGCACCGTGATTCGCTCGCGGTTGAAGCGACACCAAGCCACCATAAACAGACGCAACTTGCGGGCGGACACCTTACCCGACGACAGCCCCAACAGCCTTCGTGTGTCACTCTCGGCGAACCACTTCTCTTCCGTCATCGTCCGTCCTCCCGCCGCGTTCGCTCTCGTTGTAAGTTAACCACATGACGACCGATTCCGCTATTCCCGCGCCGCCGGAGTTCTACCGCGAGCCGCTGTTCGTTGGTGGCGTGCGGCTCGACTCGCGATTCAACCTCGCGCCGCTCGCCGGGTACACCAACCTGCCGTTCCGCCTCTCCGTGCGCGAAATCGGCGGCGTCGGGCTGTGTACCACCGACCTCGTGAACGCCCGAGCCATCGTCGAACAGATCAAGAAGACGATGGAACTGCTCGCGCACGACGACGCGGAGCGCCCGCTGTTCGTGCAAATCTTCGGCTCCAAACCGGACGAGATGAGCGCCGCCGCTCGCTGGCTCGTCGAACAGAAGATCGCCGACGGGATCGACATCAACATGGGCTGCCCGGTTCGCAAGGTCGTGAAGACCGGCGGCGGGTCGTCGCTCATGTGCGACACCACCGGCGCGACCGTGGAGTTGGTGCGCCGTGTGGTCGAAGCGGTGCCGGTGCCGGTGAGCGTGAAGATGCGCCTCGGCTGGGACGACGACCAACTCACCGCGCCGTTCTTCGCGCGCGAGTTCGAGAAGGTGGGCGTCGCGGCGGTCACCATCCACGGGCGCACCCGCGAGCAGGGCTTCGCCGGCGGCGTGAACCACGAGGGCATTCGCCGCGTGGTCGAAGCGGTCGAGCGCATCCCGGTGTTCGGCAACGGCGACGTGCGCAGCGTGCAAGACGCCGCGCGGATGATCGCCGACACCGGGTGCCACGGAATCGCCATCGGCCGCGGCGCGCTCGCGAACCCGTGGGTGTTCCGGCAGTTCGACAACTGGGTGCGCACCGGGCACCCCGGCGAGCGCGCGACCTACGCGGAGCGCCTCGCGTTCATGCGGTTGCACCTGAAGCGGCTCGTGGCGTGGAAGGGCAGCGAGCGCAACGGCTGCGTCCACTTCCGCAAAGTGGCGACGTGGTACACGAAGGCGCTGCGGCTGCCCAAGAAGGTGCAAGCGCGAATGGTGATGCTGTCGGGCCTCGCGGAGTTCGAGGAGCTGATCGCACCGTTCGCGGAAGGCCCGGCCCCGGCCGGGTGGAGCGAGTACGACGCGCAACAGGCGCACGTCGCGGTCCCCGCCGGACCAATCAGCCACTGGTAGGCGCGGTGGTTAGTGGTTAGTGGCTGGTGGTTAGTGGAAAACAGAAAGCAGGATACGCGCGGGTTGGTTTTGAGCCGCGCTGCCCTCTACCTTCTGTCTTCCACTAACCACCAGCCACCAACTACGAGCCACTCCCGCCGTACAATTCTCTTTCGGTACGAACCCGGCGGCGCGCCGCGGTGTCTGCCGGGTATGGTCACCCTCGAACGCACACGGCCCCCGGCCGCGCTCATGGACGCTCACACGCTCGAACTGCTCGGCTTCGACAAACTGCGCGCGCTGCTCGCCGGTTACACCGCGTCGTCGCTCGGTGCGGACCTCGCGAAACAGATCGAGCCGTCCACCGAACTCGCGGTCGTTCGCAAAGAGATAGCGCTCGTAACGGAAATGGTGGACGCGCTCGGGCGCGAACAGCCCCCGCCGTTCGCGGGGTTGCGCGACGTGCGCCTCGTCGCGCGCCGCGCCGGCCTCGGTACGATGCTCACGGCCGAGCAACTCATCGACGTGGCCGAAGCGCTCAACTGCACCGGGGCCATGTACCGCTACCGGATGCGCCTCGCGGAACACCTCTCCGGCCTCATCGACCACCTCTCCGGCATCGAAGACCTCGGCACGGTCGGCAAGAGCATCGGCGGTTGCATCGACGGCCGCGCGCACGTCCTCGATATGGCGAGCCGCGACCTAGCCGCCGTTCGCCAAAAGCTCTACGAACTCGACGAAAAGGTGAAGGCCGAAGTGCGCCGCCTGCTCCGCGACCCGGAGTTGCGCAAGGCGCTGAGTTACCCGAACGCGACCGTTCACGGCGACCACTACGTGCTCCCGGTGTCGGTGAACTATCGCCACAAGGTGCCGGGCGTCGTTCACCGCGTCAGCGGCACCGGCGAAACGCTGTTCGTGGAACCGGCGAGCATCGCGAACCTGAGCGCCGAGCGCGTGCAACTGAAGGCCGACGAAGACCGCGAAGTGAAGCGCGTGCTGCGCCGGCTGAGCGCCGAAGTGGGCCGCGTGTCGAAACCGCTCGTGTACGCGCTCGACGTGCTCGCGAAGCTCGACCTCATTTGCGCGAAGGCCCGGTTCGCCCGCGACTTCGACATGTACCCGCCGGACGTGAACGACGAAGGCCGCTTGTGGTTGCGGCAAGCGCGCCACCCGCTGCTCACGGCGATGTTTCGCAACGACGCGGCACCGGACAACCCGCCGTCGAGTTCCAAACCGGCACGCGAGGTGGTGCCCATCGACATCCGCCTCGGGATCGGGTTCAACCTGCTGGTGATTACCGGGCCGAACACCGGCGGCAAAACGGTGACGCTGAAAACCACCGGGCTGTTGTGCGTGATGGCGCAGTGCGGGATGCACGTCCCCGCGGGGCAAGGCAGTCTGGTCCCGGTGTTCCGCCACGTCCTCGCAGACATCGGCGACGAGCAGAGTTTGGAGCAGTCGCTCAGCACGTTCAGTTCGCACATCTCGCGGATCGCGCACATCTTCCAAGTGGCCGACGCAAACAGCCTCGTGTTACTCGACGAACTCGGCTCCGGCACCGACCCGACCGAGGGCGCCGCGCTCGGGCGCGCGATCTTGGATCAGCTCGACGGCGTGGGCTGCCGCGCGATCGTGACGACGCACTTGGGCGACCTGAAAACGTATGCGTTCAACAACGAGCGCGCGGAGAACGGTGCGGTCGAGTTCGACGTGGAAACGATGCGCCCAACGTACCGGTTGCACATCGGGCAGTTCGGGATGAGCAACGCGCTGAAGATCGCGCGGCGCTTGAAGCTGCCGAAAGACCTGCTGAAGAAGGCGCACCGCTACCTGAAGAAGCGCCGCGGCAAAACCGGCGAGCTGGCGCGCCTTCAGGAGTTGCGGCTCGAAGCGGAGAAGGCGAAGGCCGACGCGCTCGCGGCGCAACACGAGGCCGACCGCGCGAAGGAAGCCTTCGACCGCGAGCGGAACGCACTCGCGCGCGAGGCCGAAGCGCGCGCGGCGCTCAACGACCTGCGCTCGAACCTGAAAGCCGGCACCCCGGTCACGGTGCAACGGTTCGGCTCGGTGGGCAAGGTGGTGAAGGTGGACGCGAAGAAGCAGACCGTGACCGTGAGCGTGGGCATCGGGCAGTGGGAGGTGCCGTTCGACGAAGTCTTCCCGGTGGAGAAAGGGTAACGCTGCCGAGCGGTCGCCTTCAACATCCGGTGCCACCAATTCCAACACGCAACCGCGTCACGCCGCGGGCTTGGGTTCGGTGCGCAGCACCTTCTCGAGCGCCTTTCCCTTCGCCAACTCGTCGACCAGTTTGTCGAGATAGCGGATCTCGCGCATCGTCGGGTCGGGGATGTCTTCGACGCGAACGCCGCACACGACCCCGGTAATCAGCCGGCGGGCCGGGTTGAGTTGCGGCGCTTCGCGGAAGAACGTCTCGAAGTCCACTTGCGCCTTCAACTGCTGCTCCAACTGCTTCGGGCTGTACCCGGTTAGCCAGCAGATGACTGTATCGACCTCCGCTCGCGTGCGCCCCTTCCTCTCCGCCTTGGCGACGTACAGCGGGTACACGCTCGCAAAGCTCGTCGTGAAGATGCGCTGGTTCCTGTCCATGTGCCCTCCGTGGCGGAATGACCAGAGTAACTGCGTTTCTCAGATTCGATGCTGCTGTTGGCGCTTGGTTCGTCTTGGCCGTACCTAACCGACGAGTCCGCCAATCAGTTCTCCGAACCCCCAAATTGCAAGCCCCACGGCCGCACCCAACGGGCCACCGACAGCCGCGCCGATTCCCACGGAGCCGAGACCACCGACGCTGCGCCCCACCGTTTCCGCGCTTTTCGGTTCCATACCGCCGTGCGTCGTAGCTACGAATTCGGTCGCGAGTTGCAGTGCGTCAGCAACAAACAGCCAAGGGGTCGCCGCCCGTGCGAGAGCCTTGGCTCCAACTTTGGTGGAGCACGTGGTCGCAACCTTCACGATGGGTTTTGTGGTCGCCTTGGTGCCGATTGCGACGGCTTGTCGCCGGGCGGTTTGAACCTGAGCGCTAACCTCGCACCCCGTTTTACACCAGGTCGCGAAGTGTTCGCAATTGTTGCTGAGCAGGTCATACCCACCTTCACCGACTCGACTGAGAGCGCGTTCCACGACAACGTCCGGTTCAAAACATGAATCGTACTCACGCACCTTGAAAGTCGCTCCCTCGAGGAACTGATCCATTGTGGTGTGGGAGATGTTCGCAGCGGCCTTCCGAGTTAGGTAGTTCAGAGGGCGTTTCTTTCCCTCTTCCCCACTCCACCAGTGAACGACGTGGCCATCCCCAAGATCAATTCCGTGATGCGAGAGGACGGTCGAGAGCGGAATGAAGATGTGATCGCCTTTTGCCACTGGTGCTCTCCGTTTGCCAAACTCGAACTAATTGCGCGAGAGCAACCAACGCCTCGCGCAACATTCTCAAGGAGGAAACGGATTATACCCCACAGTGAACCTCCAATCCAAGTTCGCGGGCGTCGTGCACCAACTCGCCCCGCGGCTAACCTAAGATACACCAGCAGCGGACGGGCGGAGTTCTCACGCCGAAAGGGATGTCATGGCCGAACAGCACGGGTTCAGCACGCGGGCCATTCACGCCGGACAGGACGCGGACCCCGCGACCGGGGCGACCGTCGTGCCCATTTACGCCACCAGCACCTACACGCAGGCCGCGCCCGGCGTTCACAAGGGCTACGAGTACAGCCGCAGCGGGAACCCCACCCGCGCCGCACTCGAAACGGCACTCGCGGCACTCGAAGGCGGCGAGCGCGGGCTGGCGTTCGCGTCGGGCCTCGCGGCCACTACCGCCGTGTTCGGCGCGCTGCTCCGCCCCGGCGACGAAGTGGCCGCATCCGCGGACCTCTACGGCGGCACGTTCCGCCTGCTCGAACGCGTGTTCAAGCCGTGGGGCCTCAGCGCGAAGTACACCGACGACTCGTCGGCCGCCGGTTTTGCGCGAATCATCACGCCGAACACGAAGCTCGTGTGGATCGAAACGCCAACGAACCCGCTGCTGCAAGTGCTCGACATCGCCGCGATTGCCGAAGTCGCGCACAAGCACGGTGCAAAGCTCGCGGTGGATAACACCTTCGCGTCGCCGTACCTCCAGCAACCGCTCGCGCTCGGGGCCGATCTCGTCGTTCACAGCACCACGAAGTACCTCGGCGGTCACTCGGACGTCGTCGGCGGTTGCATTGTGGGCGGCAAAGACTTGATGGACCCGATCAAGTTCTATCAGAACGCGGCGGGCGGCGTGCCGGGGCCGTTCGACTCGTACCTCGTGCTCCGCGGGCTGAAGACGCTCGCCGTGCGCATGGACCGGCACTGCGACAACGCGGTGTCACTGGCGTCGTGGCTCGCGCAGCACCCGGCAGTGGCGCAGGTGTACTACCCCGGCCTGCCGGACCACCCCGGGCACGCGGTGGCGCGGAAGCGGATGCGCGCGTTCGGCGGCATGATCTCGCTGAAGCTGAAGGGCGGCATCCCGGCGGCGAAGAGCTTCCTGACGCGCACGAAGTTGTTCAGCCTCGCGGAGAGCTTGGGCGGCGTGGAATCGCTGGTGTGCCACCCCACCACGATGACGCACGCGAGCATCCCGAAGGACGTGCGCGAGGCCCGCGGCGTGGACGACGGCCTGATCCGCCTGAGCGTGGGCATCGAAGACGTCGCCGACCTGCGCACCGACCTCGAACGCGCCCTCGCTTGAGCGCACTTTCTTTGGCCGGATCGCACGCGCACGCGGATTACCCGTGAGTCGGGTTCGCCCCCGATCCTCTCACGGAGTTTCCCAATGTCCGTCGCACTCGACGCCGAACGCATGAGCGCCTTCGCCGCTCAAATGGTGGGCGTGCTGAACGGGGCCATGACCGGCCTCATGACCTCGCTCGGCCACCGCACCGGGCTGTTCGACGCGCTCGCGCGCGTGCCCGCGCACGCCACCTCGCGCGCCGTCGCCGACGAAGCCGGTCTGAACGAGCGGTACGTGCGCGAGTGGCTCGCGCACATGGTCACGGCGGGCGTGATCGACCACGACCCCGACGCGCGCACCTTCCGGTTGCCGCCCGAGCACGCCGCGTGCCTCACCCGCGCCGCGGCCCCGAACAACATGGCCGTCGCGGCGCAGTTCTTCGCGGTGCTCGGCGCGGCCGAAAGCGAACTGGTGGAAGCGTTCCGGCACGGGCGCGGGGTGCCGTACTCCGCGTACCCGCGGTTCCACGAGGTGATGGCCGAGGAGAGCGCGCAAACGGTGGTCGCGGCGCTGCACGAGCACATCGTCCCGCTGGTGCCGGGACTCGCCGCGCGGCTCGGAACCGGAATCGACGTACTGGACATCGGCTGCGGCAGCGGCTTGGCGGTGGCGGCGCTGGCCCGCGCGTACCCGAACAGCCGGTTCGCGGGCTACGACCTCTCGCCGGAAGCGGTGTCTGCTGCGCGGCGCGCGAGCGCGAACGTACCGAACGTGCGGTTCGAGGTGCGCGACTTGGCCCAGATGAACGAACCGGCCGCGTTCGACCTCGTCACCGCGTTCGACGTGATCCACGACCAAGCGCAACCGGCGCGGGTGCTGGCGAACGTGCGCGCCGCGCTGCGCCCCGGCGGCACCCTCCTGATGCAAGACATCGCCGGCACGAGCGTGCTCGCGGCGGACCAAAAGCACCCGCTCGCGCCGTTCCTCTACGGCATCTCGTGCATGCACTGCATGTCGGTGTCGCTGTTCAACGGCGGGGCCGGGCTGGGCGCGATGTGGGGCAAGCGGCTCGCGCTGCAGATGCTCGCCGAAGCCGGGTTCGGCGACGTGCGGGTGAGCGAACTGCCGCACGACCCGATGAACCTCTACTACGTCGCGCGGCCGTAAGCCGCCGAGTGCGGAAGCGGCTCGGCTCGCAGTTCGGCCGGCACGTGTGGTAGAATCGTGCGAACCGGAGGTGCCGCATGCCGCTTCTCGACCACTTCCACGCGCCGCTCTACCGCCGCCCGCCGTGGTCTTCGGTCACGACGATGTGGGTCGCCGAGCTGGTGCGCTGGCTGAACCGCACGCTGCCCGCGGGGCAGTTCGTCGCGTACCCGACGATTCACCTCGGTACGGAAGTGGAAGCGGACGTGGTCGAGTACGACACGCGCGGCGCGCCGAACGGAACCGCGGGCGCGAACGGGGGCGTCGCCACGCTCCCGGAAGCGCCGCCCGCGCTGCTCACCGTGCCCGCGGTGTTCCCCGACGAAATCGAAGTGCGCGTCGGCACCACCCGCGACGACTGGGACCTGTGCGGCGTCATCGAGGTGGTGAGCGAAGCGAACAAGAAGGAGCGCGACGAGCGCGACGCACTCGTGCGCAAATGCGGCGCGTACCTTCAGCGCGGGATCGGTGTCGTACTCATCGACGTGGTAACGAACCGGCTCGCGAACCTGCACAACCAACTCATGCGCGCGATCGGCGGGCCGAACCCGCAGTTGCTCGCCGGCGATCCGCCGAGCTACGTCTCCGCGTACCGCCCGGTGCGCCGCGACGAGCGCAACGAACTCGACGTGTGGCCGTACCCGGTCGCGGTCGGTGCGGAGTTGCCCGGCGCGCCGTTCGCGCTGCGCCGCGGGCCGACCGTGCTGGTCGATCTCGAAAGCACATACACCGAAGCAGTGAGCGTGTTGGGCCTGTCGTAGCAGTTACTTCCCTAAGTCGGTAAGGAAGCGCGTCAGCAGTTCGCGCGATTCGGTCACCGGGTGAACCGCGTCGTAGGTCGCGGTGGTGCCCGTGCCGCCTACCCGCGCTTCCGGCAGCGCTTCCAGTTGGCGCGCGAAGTACGCCCGCACGCGGGCCGCGTTCTGTGCGTCGGCGGTGCGCACCTGCACCCGCACCGCGCCTTCGGCACCCAGCGCGAACAGCCCGCCGCGGAACGGGGCCGCGTTCGCCAGCGCCGGTTTCGCCCGCGCGAACATCGGGAATCGCGCCAGTACACCGATCAGAGGCTTCGCGGTCCAATCGGCCTCGTCGTCGGCCGCCACCCACACCGCGGCGCGGTCCGGCACCGCGTTCAGCAGCCCGCGCATGCCCTCAGTTTCGGTGCCGGCGAACTGCGCGCCGCCGGGGCCGAAGCCCTCCGGGCCGAGGATCAGCGCCGAGTGGCCCAACTCGTCGAACGCGAACACGAGCACGTTCGGGCGCGGCACCGCGAGTACGAGCGGCACGCCGCCGAGTAGCACGCCCCACCGCTCCGCCTTCTTCGCGGGCGTCGCCTTCAACTTCTTGCGCACTTCGTCTGCGTCCACCGGTTCCTTCGTCACCACGCACAGCGCGAAGACGAGTTGATCGCCGTCCGCGGCCCCGATCCGCGCGCCGCCCACAACGTGATCGATGCCTTCGACGGGCACCCCAGCGCTGTCGAGCGCGTCGAGCGCCGCTTTGGGAAGCCCGCTCGCCTGAAGGAAGTCGCGCGGCGGCTGGTTCGCTCGTTCGGCCGCGGCGAGCACCGGCGCGACCTCCAGCCCGAACGCGACGTTGCACCGCGGCGGCAAGTAGCCGATCCCCGCGAGCCGCGCCGTCGCGGGCGGCTCCGGCAGCGGTTCCGGCCCCCTCTCGCGCAAGCCGAAGAACGTGCCGACGCCGACGGCGACGAGCAAACCCAACCCGATCAGCAGCCACTTCGCGCTTCGCTTCTTCGGTTCTGAAGGGGAGCTCTCGGCAAACGGAAGTGCGCCGTCGGCGACCTCTTCAAAGGCGCGCACCGGGAACGGGTCGCCGCACCGCGGGCACTCGGCGCGGCGCGACTCCGGCACCGCGGGCAGCACGAACGCGGCGTTGCACGACGGGCACGACAGTTTCACGCTCATGCTTGCTCTCGCGGGCGAAGAACCGGACGGCTATTGTTCGCGCCGCGGGGCCGGGCGGCTACGGCGCGGTTCCGTAAAACGTCCCGCGACACGGCCCGTTCCGCTAACAGGGGTTCGCAATGGTCTCTCTCGATTTCACCGGCAAAGTGGCGCTCGTCACGGGCGTGGGCGACAACTTGAGCTTCGCGTGGTACATCGGCAAGGCGCTGCAAGCGGCCGGGGCGACGGTGGTGCTCGCGGTGCAGCCGCGCCGGTTGGACATCGTGGAGGGCTTCCTGACCGGCACCAAACCGGACGACGTGGAGGCGCGCGCGCTGCCCGGCGGCGGCGAGTTCAAGCCCGCGAAGCTGGTGCGCATGGACGGCGCGTACGACACGATGGCGGACGTGAAGCTGGACGAGATGAGCGACGCGAACCGGCGGCACTACTCGAAGTACACCGAAGACTACAGCATCTCCGGCGCGATCGCGGCCGTCGGCCAGCAGTTCGGCGGGATCGACATTCTCATTCACTCGATGGCGTTCAGTTCGGAAATCACCAAGCCGCTGATCGAAACGAGCCGCAAGGGGTATCACGAGGCGATGGGCATTTCGGCCTATTCGCTGGTGAGCATGGTGCGCGCGGCGGCCCCGTTCATGGCGAACCGGCCGGGCGGCGCGAGCGTGGTGGGCCTCACTTACGTCGCGGGCGAGCGCGTGGTGCCGCACTACGGCGGCGGGATGGGCACCTGCAAGGCGGCGCTCCAGATGGACGCGAAACAACTGTCGTGGTTCGTCGGCGACAAGAACATCCGCGTGAACCTGATCTCGGCCGGCCCGTACGCGAGCCGCGCGGCGCGCGCGATCAACAAGGACTTCGACAAGCTGATCCAGCACGCCGCGGACCACTCGCCGCTGCGCCGCCCGATCGAACCGGAGGAGGTGGCGAACACGACGCTGTACCTGTGCAGCCCGCTGGCGAGCGCGGTGACCGGCCAAATCGTGTACGTGGACTGCGGCTACAACGTGATGGGCACGTGACCCGCGCGAAGGTTCGCCCGTGATAACGTTCCTGTTCTGGAACTTGAAATCGCAACCGCTGCGCGAGCGCCTAGCGCGACTCGCGGTCGCGCATTCGGTCGATGTGCTCGTCGTGGCGGAGTGCGACATGCAATCCGCTGCGGTGTCTCGCGCGCTGTCCGAAGCGACCGGCAGCGCGTACCGCGTTGTGCCCGGTTCCGGTAACGCGCTGCGCGTCTTCACACGAACGCCGCTCGCCAACTGGCGGCCACTCTTCACCGACACACTTGAAGCGTGGCTCGGGTTCCGGTTCCGCGTGCCGAACGGCCCGGAACTGCTCGTGTTCGCAGTTCACATGTGGAGCAAACTGCGCACGACCGAACCCGACCGCATGCAAGACGCCAAAGAGCTCGCGGAGGACGTTCGACAACTTGAAGCGCAAGAAGGGCACTCGCGCACTCTCGTCGTCGGCGATTTCAACGTGAACCCGTTCGAGGTGCCGCTCGTGTGGTCGAGCGGGTTGCACGCGGTGCCGGACCGGCGCGCCGCGGAGCGCGAAGCGCGAACCATTCACGCGCGCGAGTACGCGCTGATGTACAATCCGACGTGGGGCGTGATGGGCGACCGCACACCGGGGCCGTCGGGAACCTACTACCGCGCCGCGTCGGAGAGTGCAAACTACTTTTGGAACACCTACGATCAGGTGCTGATGCGCCCGGCGCTCGCCGGGCACCTGACCGAACTGCGAGTGCTCGATTCGGACGGCACCGAAACACTGCTGACGGCGAGCGGCATCCCGGACGCCGCGAACGGTTCCGATCATCTGCCGCTCCTGTTCCGCTTCGACTGGTGAACCGATGACCGCGACCATTCCGAACCTGTGGCCCGACGACATTAAGGTGGACGTGCTGCCGCCACTCGTCATTCTGCGCGCGCAGGCGTCCAAGATTCATCAACTCACGAAGGGCGCGTTGCTAGGCGATGTCACAAGTACCGAAGGATCGGACGGATTCGTCACACACCGCCTCGACCTCATCGCGCCTGCACTCGACAACCGTCGCGCCCGCATTCTGTCGGTGACGCACCGTGAGGGGTTCTATCCGGTGGTGATCGAAGCGGAGTGTTACCGGCCCAAAGCTCGGTCTGTTGCGGAAATGATGCACTTGGGTACGCTCTTTGACACGAAAGTTGGGACGACTTGGCCGGACGCCACAAATTGGCGACCTGCGGCCGCGGGACAAAGCGAGTTCGTCAAGTGCGTCGGTGAAGTGCTCAAATCGAAAGAGGTGCGCGCCGTGATCGATTCGCTGCTCGCGCTGAGCAACGAGAAGAACCAACCCGCCGAAGAACCGGCCGCGTAGCGCCTGTTGCGCGCGCCCGCGCTCAGTTGTCCGGGTTCCACGCCATGCGCTGGCCCTGTTCCGGCACATCCTCGATGCGCGAGCCGTCGGGGTTGGTCAGGAACAGGTAGTCGAGCGGGAACATCATCGTTGGCGGGCAGTCCACCAGCCAGTACACCCCGCGCCCGTTCACGCTCTCGCGGAACAGTCGGAACGGCTTGTCGTCCGGCCCCGGCGCGCGGCCCCCGCACGCACTCTCGCTCGGCAGCCACACCAGCTCCTGCGTCCGCGCCAGCTCGCTCGCCATGTACTCCGTCGTCCGACGGTTCGCCGCGTGGTACCGCTCCTCGTGCGCCAGCTGCTCCTGCAGCCGCTTCGCCTTCTCCTTCTCCGTCGCCGGCAGCCCCAGCCCCAGCGCCGTGCGCATCTGCGCCCGCGCCGT
>JALHNS010000076.1 GCA_022843445.1 Gemmata sp. | reverse complement strand
GGTGTGTGAACGGCCCCCGCAGCGGTCCGAGAACTCGAACCCGCGCTCACCGCGACGGCTTGGCACGCCGGCTCGCGGTAGCGGCGTTCGTACAACCCGAACTCGGCCCCGCGCCCGAATCGGCCGATTTCGCTTGTTTTTCAAGCAGTCTCGAACCGGCGCGGGTACAACAACGGGAGGCTGTTGCGGAGGGCACGCGGATGGTGCGGATCGCGTTTTGGGCGGCGCTGACGGTGGCCGCGACACTCGCCGCCGGGTGCGGGCCGGGGAAGGAACTGCCGGAGAACCTTCCCGACCGCACCGACCCGAAGGCGGCCGAGCCGCCGGTGCCCAAGGAGTCGGAACCGGCCGCGAAGGAGTACGTGGCGAAGGCCGTGCGCGCGCTCACCGGCGGCAAGCCCGAACTGGTGCAGCGCGCCAAGGTGAGCCGGGCCGCGTTCAAGGGCAGCGTGGACCTGCCGAGCGATAGCGGTGGCTTGATTCGGTTCGCCGCCGTGCGCACCGTCGCGGCCGTGTGGCCCGACCGCGTGCTCAGTACGGACGAACTCAGCTTCGAGAAGCAAACCGAACAGGTGCGGGTGGCCCTGTACCGGCCGCGCATCAGTGTGACCCGCAGCGGGCGCGAGTTCCCGCTGCCCAACCCGGCCGAGAGCGCGCGCACGGTCGCGTGCGACGCCAGCGCCCAATACTGGCTCGCGCTGGGGCTGCCGCTCGCCGACCCCGCGGCCGTCGCATACGGGTTCAAAGCCGCGCCCGGCGCGCCGACGTTCGTCCGCCTCGCGCTGCCCGAACTTCCGCCGCTGGGGTTGCACTTCGACCCGACGACCGACCGGCTGTTGCGCGTCGATTACGCGACGAGCGAACAGGGCCGCGTGCGGCGCAAGGAGTGGGCGCTGACCGCGACCCGAGCGGACGCGAAGGGCGTTCAGTTGCCGCACACGTTCGAGTTCCGACAGGACGGCGTGCTCGTGGAGGTGTGGACCGCGGAGAAGTGGGAGTTTCCCGATTCGATCCCGGACGCCGAGTTCGCGCCGCCGCCTGCGAAGAAGTAGCCCGGCGCGTGAGCGCGGGGGGGAGCGAAACCCGCGCTCACGCGCCGGGTTCAATTGGCGCGTCCGCCGGCGGCGGCACGTCTTCGGGTGGCACTTCCGGCGGCGCTTCGCGGAACGGGCGGCCCTCGCGGTACAGCGCGAGCCGCGCTTCGTACTCGCCCTTGGCCGCGTCGCCCACGAGATCGATGGCCTTCTGCTGCCACTTCACCGCGTCCTCGAAACGGCCCACCTCCGCGAACGCCGCGGCGAGCGTGTCCACAAACCCCGGTTCCTCGTGGTCGGTCAGTTCGCAGGCGCGGCGCGCGTGCTGCAGCGCCTCGTTGCCGTCGCGCACGTCGTCTTGCGGGCAGGTGGCGCGGAGCCACGCCACGTGGTTCAGCGAGGCCGCGTCGTTCGGGGCCAGTTCGAGCGCCGCTTGGTGGTCGGCGAGCGCGCCGGCGAAGTCGGCGAGGCGGAACCGCAGCGAGGCTCGCAGGTTCAGCGCCGCCACCGAGCGCGCGTTGCGGTCCAGCGACGCGGTGGCGTCCGCGAGGGCCGCGCGAACCGCCCCGAGCCGCCGGTGCGCTAGCGCGCGCCCGTAATACGCCCGCGCGCTTTTGGGGTTCAGCTCCAGCGCGCGAGTGAAGTCTTCGACCGCGCCCGCGTTGGCCCGCTGATCGAGCCGCGCGAACCCGCGCTGCACGAGCGCCGCTGGGTCGGTCGGGTCCAGTTCGATGGCCCGCGTGAAATCGACTTCCGCCTCTTTGGGCTTGCGGGTGCGCAACAGCGCCAGCCCGCGGTTGAACACCGGGGCCGCGTCTTCCGGGTCGAGTTCGATGGCCCGCGTGTAATCGGCGATCGCGCGGTCGTGCTTGCCCAGTTCGGAGTACGCCACGCCGCGCTGGTTGAGCGCGTCGGACCGCTTCGGGTTGTACTTCAGCAGCCACGTGTAATCGGAAACGGCCCGCTCGTGGTCGTCGCGCTTCGCGTGCACCCGCGCGCGGTGCCAGAACGCTTCGGTGCTGAGCGGGTCGAGCCGCAGCGCCGCGGTCAGGTCCGCGAGCGCCTCGTCGTCGCGGTCGAGTGCCTCCAGCGACATGGCGCGGTAGGTGTAGGCGCGGGCGTGCCGCGGGTTCAGGCGCAGCGCCTCGGTGTAGTCGCCGACGGCCTCTTCGTGCCGACCCAGCGCGGAGCGCGCGTTGCCGCGGTTGAAGTGAACGCGGAAGGAGTTCGGCGCGAGCTTCTGCGCGGCCTCGTAGTCGGCGAGGGCGGCCTCGTAGTTCTTCTGCCGGCTGTACACCGCGGCGCGGCCGTTCACCGGGTCCGGGTCTTCGGGCGCGAGTTCGATCGCGCGGGTGTAGTCGGCGAGCGCGTCGGAAAGCGCGCCGCGGTCCACGTGCGCGGTGGCGCGGTTGTGGAGCGCCTCGGAGTAATCGGGGCGCCGTTCGAGCGCGCGCGTGAAGTCTTCGACCGCGTCCGCGAAGCGGCGGGCGGCGGCGTAGGCGTTGCCGCGGTGGAAGTACAGTTCGGCGTCGGTCGGGTCGATGTCGATCGCGCCGGAGAACGCTTCGACCGCGCGCCCGTACTCGCCGCGGCGCGCGTAGGCGTGTCCGCGGCGCACGAGGTTCAGCAGTTCGGGGTGGGGCTTGTCTGACATGCCTTCATTGTATGTGCGTCGTGGCCTACCCGTGCGGGGCACGGGCTTAACGGCCAACGCACGAAGGCAATGCACCCGCACGGCGCGCACCAAACAGGCACAGCGCCTTGACGCGCGACCGCACGACCCTTACGTTTACTCTTTCTACATTATCCGGCCCCGCCGCGCGCGGGTTTAGTGAGGAGCCGCCGTGGCAGCAGGCGAACGCATTCGGATTCGGATGGAAGGCTACGACCACGAAGTGCTCGACCGCACCGCGGCCGAGATCGTGCAGACCGCGACCGACAACGGCGCGGAAGTTCACGGGCCGATCCCGCTGCCCACCCGCGTCGAACGGTACACGGTGCTGCGCTCGCCGCACATCGACCGCAAGAGCCGCGAGCAGTTCGAGATCCGCACCCACAAGCGGCTCATCGACATCCTGAAACCGAACCAGAAGACCATCGAGGCGCTGAATAAGGGCCTCAACCTGCCGCCGGGCGTGGACATCAAGATCCGCGTCATGATGGGCGGCTGAGCGAAGTTCTGAAGAAATTCGGTTGCCGCGCGTGGTGCGTGCGGTACAACACTACTTCTCGCCCGTCGCGGCGCTCCGGTTTCGGAGGCAAGCGGCGGGCGAAATTCGTGCGAACGAACGCGACCCCGTTTCGCCGCCGGCCCTTTCTGAGTGAAGGGGCCAATACCGCGGTTCGGCCGGGCAATCCGGCTCTGGCGGGGTTAGGAGTGGCTGAACAATGGCAGAGACCAGCGCGCCCGCCGCGCCCCAAACCGGGGCCGAGGCTCCCGTTTCTCGCGTGATCGAGGTCACGGCGAAGATCGCGGTTCCCGTTGTGGACCGCACCGGGGCCAGTAAGGGCACCGTCGAGATCGACCCTGCCGACTTCGGCGGGAAGATCAGCAAGCAGTTGATGCACGACGTCGTGCTGATGTACCTCGCCAACCAGCGCGCCGGTACGCACCACACGCTCCGCCGCGGTCAGGTCGCGGGCAGCACGAAGAAGTTGTTCCGCCAGAAGGGTACCGGGAACGCCCGCGCTGGCACGAAGCGCACGAACAAGCGCCGCGGCGGCGGTACCGCGAAAGGCCCGAAGCCCCGCGACTACGAGTACCACCTGCCGAAGAAGGCCGTTCGCGCGGCCACCCGCATGGCGGTGCTCTCCAAGCTCCTCGACAACGAAGTCGTGGTGCTCGACGAACTGAACATCGCCGCCCCGAAGACCAAAGAAGTCGTCGCGGTACTGAAGGCGATTAAGGTGGGCAAGAAGAACACGGACAAGGGCGAAGTGGACGTGACGCTCCACGACACCACCGTGCTCATCGGCACCGAGAAACTCGACCGGAACGTGTACCGGTCGGCGCGGAACATCGAGGGCGTGAAGGTGCTGCCCGCGGCCGAGTTCAACTGCTACACCGTGCTGAAGCAGAAGCGGCTGGTGCTGACGAAGGCGGCGCTCGAGGCGCTCCGCGCGGCCGGGAAGTCATCGGAGTAAGTGCCTTCTGTAGCCGGGGTCTGTGACCCCGGTGCTGTGCGACAAAGGGTAGGTCCGACCTCACAGAGGCCGGCTACAGACAGAGCAAGACCGGCCGCGAGCCGCCGGGACGAGGGATATGCGATGGCGCGTACACGACCGCACCCGAAGAAGTATGTGCGCAAGTTGGCGCTGCGGCAGCCGTGCGTTCACGGCCAGCCGGGGCTGGACCTGCGCCCGCACCAGATTGTGCTCCGCCCGCTCGTGACCGAGAAGGGCACGCACCAGAGCACGCGCTACAACGCCTACACGTTCCAGGTGAACCCGGTCGCCACCAAGACGCAGATCAAGGCGGCGGTGCAGGAGCTGTTCAACGTGAAGGTGGTAGCCGTCCGCACGCAGGTGCGCGAGGGCAAGAAGCGCCGGTTCCGCCAGAGCATCGGCCAGCTCCCCTCGTGGAAGAAGGCCATCGTGACGCTCGACGAGAACGACAAGATCGAGTTCTTCTAGTAGCTGTTGGCTATTAGCGTTTAGCTCTTAGCCGGAACAGGGACCGACGGACGCGATACCAAGAACCGAACAGGGTTGGCTAACAGCTAATAGCTAACGGCCAATAGCTACTATGGGCATCAAGCAATACAAACCGACCTCCGCGGGCCGCCGGGCGGGGATGGTGTCCGACTTCGCGGACTGCACCTTCCCGAACGAGAACAAGCCCGAGAAGTCGCTGCTCACCCCGCGCAAGAAAAAGGGCGGTCGCAACAACCAAGGCATCACCACCTCCCGGTTCCGCGGGGGTGGTCACAAACAGATGCTGCGCAACGTGGACTTCAAGCGCCGCATGGACGGCGTCGAAGCGCTCGTGTTGCGCGTGGAATACGACCCGTGCCGCACGGCGCGCATCGCCTTGATCCAGTACACCGACGAGAAGAAGACGAAGGCCTACATCCTCGCGCCGGACGGCCTGAAGGCCGGCGACAAGGTGATTTCGGGCGAGACCGACGCCGTGGAGCCGAAGCCGGGCAACTGCATGCCGCTGTGGAAGATGCCGCTGGGCATGCAGATTCACAACATCGAGATGGTGCCGGGCAAGGGCGGCCAAATCTGCCGCTCCGCCGGGTGCGCCGCGACCCTGACGGCCCGCGAGAAGGACTGGGCGCAGCTCACGATGCCGAGCGGGGAAATCCGCCGCATCTCGAGCAAGTGCCGCGCGACGGTCGGTGTGGTGTCCAACGCCGAGCACATGAACATCAGCATCGGCAAGGCCGGGCGGATGCGGTGGAAGGGCCGCAAGCCCCACAACCGCGGCACCAGCCAGAACCCGACCGACCACCCGATGGGCGGCGGCGAAGGGCGCACCGCGGGCGGTCGCAACCCGTGCTCGAAGACCGGCGTGCCCGCGAAGGGCGGCAAGACCCGCCACAAGCGGAAGCCCGGCGGCAAGGCGATCATCCGCCGCCGCCCGGCGGGCCGGTTCCAGAACACCGCGTGACGCCCGGCGAGCGGCGCGACGTGAGTTCGCCGGGTCGATCGGAGCGAGGGTTCTGAGGAAATGCAACTGGTCGCTCACGGGAGCGACCAATAACCTGAACAGTCCGGTCACACGAGTGCCGGTTTTTTGGTTTGTACCGGCGGCACTGAGAGAAAAAGGCGAAGTATGAGCCGGTCGCTGAAGAAGGGCCCGCACGTCGAGGTGCGCCTGCTGGACAAGGTCGCCAAGCAGGGCCTGAACAAGGAACCGATCAAAACGTGGGCGCGGGACTGCACCATCGTCCCGGAGTTCATCGGCGCGACGTTCCTCGTTCACAACGGCAAGACCTTCTCGAAGGTCTATGTGACCGAAGACATGGTGGGCCACAAACTCGGCGAGTTCGCGCCGACGCGGACGTTCAAGGGGCACTCCGGCGGCAAGAAGGCCGCGACCCCGGCCGGGAAGTAACGGGAGCGTTATCAGTTGTCGGTTATCAGTTGTCAGTCCGCACTGAGAACTGCCGACCCGCGAACTGACGACCAACAACTGATAACTGACAACTACGCACTGGCACTGCAATGGACTACAAAGCGAAACACCGGTTCGCGGACGTCGGCCCGCGGAAGCTGCGCCTGTTCGCCGACCTGATCCGCGGCAAGAACGTGGACGAGGCGCTGCAACTGCTGGCGTTCTACCCGAACCGCGGCGCGAAGCTCGTGCGGGCGGTGGTGCAGAGCGCCTACGGCAACGCGACCGACCAAGAGTGCCCGGATCCGGACGGCCTCGTGGTGAGCGAGTGCCGCGTGGACGGCGCGCCGACGTTCAAGCGGATCCAGCCCCGCGCCCGCGGCACCGCGTTCCCGATCAAGCGGCGGATGGCGCACATCATCGTGACGCTGTCCGAGCCGAAGGACGAGTTCGGCGGCGAGGGCTTCGCGCCGGGCGACGCCACGATCTCGGCTCCCGCGCCGACGGCCGATGCGGCCGCACCGGCACCCGCGCCGACCGCGTGACGCGCCGCGGGGGAAGCGACACCATTGGGGCCGGCGGGCACCGGCCCCTCGGCTGTTTACAGAAGAACGAACACGGAAGACGGGCACCAGAAGGGTACCGGCTATGGGTCAGAAAGTTCGGCCGACGGGGTTCCGCACCGGCATCATGCGCCCGTGGCGGAGCACGTGGTACGCCCCCAAGAACTCGCCGGCCGCGGACGGCAACTCGTTCGCCGAGTTGCTCCTCGAAGATGCGTCGATCCGGAAGTTCGTGCAGAACTACCTGACCGACAAGCGGGACCGCAAGGCCACCCGCCCCGGCATCGCCGACATCCGCATCGAGCGCACCCGCGAGCGCGTGATCGTGACCATCACCAGTAGCAAGGTGGGGGCGATCATCGGCAAGAAGGGCGAGAAGATCGACAAGCTGACGAAGGCGCTCGAGAAGTTGACCCGTCGGCACATCGAAGTGAAGACGGTGGAGGTGACGCGGCCGGAGATCGACGCGCAACTGATCGCCGAGGACATCGCGGAGCAACTGGAAAAGCGGGCCAGCTTCCGCCGGACCATGAAGCAGGCGATGCAGAAGGCGATGGAGGGCGGTGCGAAGGGCGTGAAGC
This sequence comes from Gemmata sp., assembly GCA_022843445.1. Taxonomy (GTDB): domain Bacteria; phylum Planctomycetota; class Planctomycetia; order Gemmatales; family Gemmataceae; genus Gemmata. The sequence goes on along the minus strand of JALHNS010000076.1, from coordinate 14,633 downwards.
TCCAACTGAGCGGCCGGCTCGGTGGCGCGGAAATGGCCCGGTGCGAGAAGGGCATGGAGGGGTCCATCCCGCTCTCGACGCTCCGCTGCAAGGTGGAATACGGGTTCACCGAAGCCACGACGCCGCAGGGCAACATCGGCATCAAGGTGTGGGTGAACCAAGGCGACTACATCACGGGCGTGATCGACGCGACCGACACGTCGGTGAACCCCGCCCAGAAGCGCCGCGGGCGGCGCGGGCCGGGCGGCGGGCCGCGGAACTGACGCGAGACGGAATCACGGCGCTCTGAAGCAGAACAGAGCAAGACGGAGACTGGGTTATGCCTCAGATGCCGAAGCGGGTGAAGTACCGGAAGGCGCAGCGCGGCGTCGTGCGCGGCCGGACCACCCGCAAGAAGTACCTCGGCCCGATCAAGGGCTTCGCGCACCGCGGCAACTACGTCGCCTACGGCGATTTCGGCCTGCAAGCCCTCGAGGGCGGCTGGCTGAGCGCCGAGTGCATCGAGAGCGGCCGGGTGACGATGACGCGGTTCGTGTCCGGCGAGGGCCGGTACTATATCCGCGTGTTCCCGCACAAGCCCGTTACCAGCATCCCGGCGGAAACGCGGATGGGTAAGGGTAAGGGCGAACCGGAGTACTGGGCCGCGGTCGTCCGCGCGGGCCAGATCCTGTTCGAGATCGGCGGCCTGCCCGAAAGCGCCGCCCGCGACGCGCTGGCCCGCGTGGCCTACAAAATGCCGTTCAAGTGCCGGTTCGTGACCCGCCGGCCCAACGTATAACGTCGAGTAATGAGGAACGAGTTCTGAGTGATGAGACGCGACGGTGGGGCAACTCATCACTCCGTACTCATAACTCATCACTCCGGGTGTAACGATGCCGAACCGCATGAACGAGTTCCGGGGGATGAGCGACGAGCAACTCGCGCTCGCCCTGAGGGACACCGAGAAACACCTGTTCCAGCTCCGGTTCCAGTCGGCGACCGACCGGCTCGAAACGCCGTCGGAAATTCGCAAGGCGAAGCGCGACATCGCGCGGATCCGCACGCTGCAACGGGCGAAGGAACTGGCGAAACTCGAGGGGCTGCCGGTCGAGCAGATCGGTACCCGCATCGCGTCGCTGAGTGCGAAAGAGGCGGCCAACCTGCCCGGCAAGCGCACCGCGCACCGGCAGGTCGCCCGCCTGAAGCGGTTCTACGCGGCGAAGGGCGGCAAGTTGCCGCTGCCGGCCGCGCCCGCGCCCACCGAAACCAAGGCGCCGGCCCCGAAGGCTGCCGCGCCCGCCAAGACCGAGGCCAAGAAGGGGAGCGGTAAGTAATGGCCGATACCACCACCACGACCGCTGCCGCGCCCGCGAAGACGACCGGCCGCCGCGTGCTCGAAGGGATCGTTACCCGCGACAAGACGGCGAAGACCCGCCGGGTCGAGGTGGCGCGCCTCGTGCGGCACCCGAAGTACGGCAAGTTCGTCAAGCAGCGCACGGTGTGCTACGTGCACGACGAGAAGAACGAGTCGCACTTGGGCGACACCGTGGAGATCGTGGAGAGCCGCCCGCTGTCGAAGACCAAGCGGTGGGAACTGGTGAAGATCGTGAAGAAGGCACCCAGTCGCACCCTCTCGAACCTCGAAGGGGCGGTCGCGGGCAGCGACGCGGCGGCCGTGGCGGCCCCCGCGAAGGCCGACTCGAAGTGATTTCGCCGCTGCGAGCTGTCAGCTTCGAGCTACCAGCTTTCGGCCACACAGAACAACTGACGAGCCGGCGTTCGGCTGATAGCTGACGGCTCGTAGCTGACAGCTCGGAGGCGCGATGATCCAGATGTATACCTACCTCGACGTGGCCGACAACACCGGCGCGAAAGAGGTCATGTGCATTCAGGTGCTCGGCGGCAGCAAGCGGCGCGTTGCGTACTTGGGCGACATCATCCGCGCCAGCGTGAAGAAGGCGCTGCCCGGCGGCGACGTGAAGCAGGGCGACGTGGTGAAGGGCGTCGTGGTGCGCACCCGCGTCGCCACCCGCCGCGAGGACGGTTCGTACGTCCGCTTCGACCGCAACGCGCTGGTGCTGCTCGACAACGACAACAACCCGCGCGGCACCCGCATCTTCGGTGCGGTGCCCCGCGAGCTGCGCGCGAAGTTCAACAAGATCCTGAGCCTCGCCGCCGAAGTGGTTTGAGCCGCAGTTGTGAGTTGTCAGTGGTCAGTGGTCAGTGAGAAGACCCGGCCCGGCGACTGTACACTGAGAACTGAACACTGAGAACTGTCATGTTCATCCGCAAAGACGACACCGTGGAAGTGATCGCCGGCGACGACAAGGGCGCCCGCGGCAAGGTGCTGCGCGTCATGCGCGCGCAAAACAAGCTGGTGGTGGAAGGCGTGAACCGCGTGTACCGGCACCTGAAGCCGTCGCGCAAGAACCCGCAGGGCGGTCGGCTCTCCAAGGAGATGCCCGTGGACGCCTCGAACGTCGCCCTCGTCGATCCGACCACGAACAAGCCCACCCGCGTCGGCGTCCGGTACCTCGACGACGGCAGCAAGGAACTGTACGCGAAGAAGAGCGGCACCCGCATCCGCCTGCTCAGTAAGCCGGACCCGAAGTACGCGAAGAAAAAGTGACGAGTGGAAAGTGTGCGGTGCACAGAGAAGTCTCCTCATCCGTTCTGCCCACCGACCACCATTCCGACCCGTACCCGGCCCTCAACGTGGGCCGGCCATAGGTCGCAAGCCGAAAGGCGAAGGACGAACGAACGATGGCCACCGCGACCCCGACTTACACCCCGCGTCTCCAAGAGAAGTACAACAAGGAGATCGTGCCGGCGCTGGCGAAGAAGTTCAAACGCGAGAACCGGCTGAGCCTCCCGAAGCTCACCAAGATCGTGCTGAACATGGGCGTCGGCAAGGCGCTGCAAGACAAAGAGAAGATGAAGATCGCGGCCGAGCAACTCGGGCTGATCGCCGGGCAGCGCCCGCAGATCACCAAGGCCCGGATGGCCGTGAGCGGCTTCCGCCTCCGCGAGAACAACGAGATCGGCTGCCGCGTCACGCTCCGCGGCAAGCGCATGTACGAGTTCCTCGACCGGCTCATTAACGTGGCGCTCCCCCGTATCCGCGACTTCCGCGGGGTGAACCCCAAGAGCTTCGACGGGAACGGCAACTACAGCATGGGCCTCACCGAGCAGCTGGTGTTCCCCGAAATCGACGCCGACAAGGTGACGTTCACGCAGGGCATGGACATCACCTTTGTCACCACGACGAAAAACGACGACGAGGCCCGCGAATTGCTCCGGCTGTTCGGGATGCCTTACCGCGACGATTCGAAGTGATAAAGGAAAAATGAAAAGGGAAAAATGGAAGGCCGAGACAACGAAGAGTGTCGCTTCCATTCTGAACTTTTCCTTTTGAACTTTTAACTGATTGCAGGAACGGCCGATCCCCCGCGGGCGTACCGCGGAACCCGGGTCGGAACGCCGCACCGAACGACCGCTCAGCTTTCTGGGCGGGCGCACAGCGAGAACCCCGCGCGATGTCAACGAACGCTCACGAGGCGAAACTGCGCCGCAACCTCAAGAAGGTTGAGGCGCACAAGGCCGAACTGAAGAAGCCCGAAGAGCAGCGCGACCCCAAGAAGGTCATGCCGGGCCGCGACCTGATCCGCGTCACCCGCCGGTGCCAGATGTGCGGCCGCGCCCGCGCCGTGTACCGTAAGTTCGGCTGCTGCCGCATCTGCTTCCGCAAACTCGCGTCCGACGGGCTGATCCCCGGCGTCCGCAAGGCCTCTTGGTAACCTAACCGCGAAAGGGGGATTGCTCCTATGATGACCGACCCGATCGCGGACATGCTCACGCGCATCCGCAACGCGAACAACATCGAGCGCCCGTTCGTCGAGATGGCCGCGACGAACCTGAAAGTGGCGCTCGCGAAGGTGCTGCTCGAAGAGGGCTTCGTGCTCGGCTACCGCACCGGCAAGTACGTCGAAACGGCCACCGAAGCCGGCACGACGAAGGACTTCGTCGAAGTCGAGAAGCTCGGCGAACCGCACGTCGTCCTGCAAGTGTTCCTGAAGTACGGGCCGGACGGCGAAAAGGTGATCCGCCACATCGCGCGGTACTCCAAGCCGGGCCGCCGCGTGTACCAAGGCTACAAAGAAGTGCGCCGCGTGCTGGACGGCCTCGGCATCGCCATCCTCAGCACGAGCAAGGGCGTGATGTCCGACCGCCAAGCGAAGAAGGAAAAGGTCGGCGGCGAGATCCTGTGTACCGTTTGGTAAGCGGAGTGAGGAGTGATGAGTTCTGAGTGCTGAGTGGAAGTTCCCACTCTGTTCGGCACTCGGCACTCGGCACTCAGAACTCATCACTAATACAAGTGGCTCCGACCTGAGTCGCAAGCACTCAGTGAAGCCGCAGGAGAGAACAATGTCTCGTATCGGCAAGCAGCCCATCGCCATCCCCGCCGGGGTGAAGGTGACGATCGCGGGCGGCAAAGTGACGGTGGAAGGCAAGAGCGCGAAGCTCGAAATCGCCTACCACCCGAACATGAAGGTGGAGAGCGACGGCAAGCAGGTCACGGTGAAGCGACCGGACGACAACCGCGAGAACCGCGCCCTGCACGGCCTCACCCGCGCGCTCATCAACAACATGGTCGTGGGCGTCACCACCGGCTACGAAAAGAAGTTGAAGGTGGAGGGCGTCGGCTTCCAAGCCGCACAGAAGGACAAGGGCGTCGAACTGACGGTCGGTTACGCGAACCGCATCGTCCACATGCCGCCCGCGGGCATCACGGTCACGGTGCCGGACCCGACCACGATTATCATCAAGGGTGCGGACAAGCAAGCGGTCGGGCAGTTCGCTGCGGAAGTGCGCGCGAGCCGCAAGCCGGAGCCGTACAAGGGCAAGGGCGTCCGCTACGAGAACGAAGTGGTCCGCCGCAAGGAAGGCAAGTCCTTCGCCGCGGGCAAGTAAGGGTAGTTGTCAGTGGGCAGTTGTCAGTTATCAGTCGACAACTGCTCCCGTTTCGCGCGGCACACCGGCGGGCCGCGCCGCTTGACTGATAACTGACCACCGATCACTGACAACTGCTATGAACACCCAGAAACTGAAGGCGAAGCGGGCGGAGCGGCGGCGGTACCGCGTGCGCAAGGCGCTGTACGGCACGCCGCAGAAGCCGCGGCTGAGCGTCCACCGCAGCAACCTGCACATCGCGGCGCAACTGATCGACGACCTGAACGGGGTCACGGTCGCGGCGGCGTCGAGCCAAGGGAAGGCGAGCGGCCTGAAGCACGGGGCCAACGTGGCGGCGGCGAAGGCCGTCGGCGCGAAGCTCGCGGAGGCCGCGAAGGCCAAGGGGATCACGGAAGCGGCGTTCGACCGCGGCGGGTTCCGGTTCCACGGCCGCATCGCGGCGCTGGCGCTGGCGGCGACCGAGGCCGGGTTGGTCTGCACCGACGTCGAGAAGACCAAGGCGAAACTCGCCGGCGGCGGCGAAAAGAAGGAAGCCCCGGCCCCGGCCGAGAAGAAGGCCGCGAAGCCGAAGGGCGACGGCGCGAAGAAAGAAGCCAAGAAGTAGTTGTCGGTCGTCAGTTTTCAGTTCAGAGTCGTGCGGTTTTCGCACTGACCACTGATAACTCACAACTGACAACTTCCCGATACGAGAACAACGGCGGGATGTGTCCCATCCCCCTTATGAGGGTTCAGCATGGCGCGTGAACGGCGAGACAGGGGCGACGGCGACTCGCGCGACAACGCGCTGGTCGATTTCGTCGTGAAGATCAAGCGCTCCGCTTGCGTGGTGAAGGGCGGGCGGCGGTTCAGTTTCAACGCGCTCGTCGTCGTCGGCGACAAGCGGGGCCGCGTGTCGTACGGCTACGGCAAGGCCAACGAGGTGCCGCCGGCCGTGGAGAAGGCCATCAAGGAGGGTGAGGGCAACGTCGGCCGCTCCAAGAAGGTGTCGCTCCGCGGCAACACGATCCCGCACCGCGTGATCGGGAAGTACGGCGCGAGCAAGGTCATTCTGGTTCCGGCGGGTCCGGGCACCGGCGTGAAGGCCGGGCCGGGGGTCCGCGAGGTGCTCCAAGCCGCGGGCATCACGAACATCCTCACCAAGGTTCACGGCAGCACGAACCCGCTGAACCTCGTCAAGGCCACGCTCGCCGGGCTGGCCCAACTGCGCACCAAAGACGAAGTGGCCCGGCTCCGGGGGGTGGCGCTCTAATGGACCTCACCAGCGTTTCCAGCGGCGTCGCCAAGCGGAAGCTCAAGCGCCGCGTCGGTCGGGGCATCGGCTCCGGGCAGGGCAAGACGTCCGGCCTCGGTATGAAGGGCCAGTACCAGAGCGCCGGCGCGCGGCTCCCCAGCGGGCTGTTCGAGGGCGGGCAGATGCCGCTCTACCGGCGCTGGCCCAAGCGCGGGTTCAGCCACGCCACGTGGGACAAGCACTACGCGGTGGTGAACGTCGGCGACCTCGAGCAGTTCGACGCGAACAGCACGGTCGACATGGCCGCGCTGAAAGCGAAGCGCCTCGTGGTGGGCACGTTCGACGGCGTCCGCATTCTCGGCGACGGCGAGCTGAAGAAGAAGTTGGTCGTGAAGGCCGACCACTTCTCCAAGAGCGCCGAAGAGAAGATCAAGAAGGCGGGCGGGGCGGCGGAACTGCTGCCGAAGCCGAAGAAGCCGGTCCGTAACAAGATGGGAAGCCGCAAAAAGGCCATTGAAGCCGCGAAGGCGGCGAAGGCCCCCAAGAGCTAACAACGGACACGCTCGGCCGCAACCCCTTCGCACGCGCACCGACACCCCGGTGCGCGAGCGGCAGTTGGGTCGCGGCCGAACTCTTTGCAAGGGTGCGGGTATGAACTGGCGCTCGTTGAGCCTCGCGGCCGGGATCCTTTGCCTCGTGGGGGGCGGCGCGTCGTTCACCTACGGCGGGCCGCAGTGGGCGCAGTGGCCGCTGCTGCTGTTCGGGACCGCGGCGACGATCCTCGGCCTCGTGCCGGACCAGTTGCTCACCATCTTCAAGATTCCCGAACTGCGCAAGAAGATCTTCATCACGCTCATCTTCTTGGCGGTGTACCGCATCGGGTACTACGTCCCGCTGCCGATCATCGACCAAGTGAAGATGCAGGAGAAGATGCAGGCCGCGCAGAGCGGGGCGCTGGGCCAAGTGCTCGGGTTCGTGTCGCTGTTCTCCGGCGGCAACCTGAGTAGCGCGTGCATCTTCTCGCTGGGCATCATGCCCTACATCTCGGCGAGCATCATCATCCAACTGCTCAGCAGCGGGGTGGTGCCGTCGCTCGAGAAGTTGCGCAAAGAGGGCGAGGCCGGGCGCAAGAAGATCAACGAGATCACCCGCTACCTCACGGTGCCCATCTGTTTGGTGCAGGCGTTCATCGTGCTCCAGACGCTGGTGCGCTCCGAGAGCGACGGCGGGTGGGGGCTGGTGCCGGACATCTACGTCGACGGGTTCAACCTGTGGTGGTTCGGGTTCGTGGCGCTGGTCACGCTCACGGTGGGCACCGTCTTCCTGATGTGGCTCGGCGAGCAGATCGACGAGTACGGCATCGGCAACGGCATCTCGCTGATCATCATGGCCGGCATCGTGGCCCGCATCCCGGAGGCGACGAGCATGATGCTCATCGACACGCAAACCGGGAAGGTGAAGGACTCGGTGTTCACGCTCGGCGGGGCCACCGGCGACATCAGCTTCGAGAAAATCTTGGTTCTGGCGTTCCTGTTCGTGGGCGTGGTGGTCGCGGTCATCGCCATGACGAAGGCGCAGCGCCGCATTCCCACTCAGATCGCGAAGGCGGTCCGCGGGCGGCGCGTGTACGGCGGCACGCGCCAGTTCCTCCCGATGAAGGTGAACGCGGCGGGCGTCATGCCGGTCATCTTCGCCAGCACGCTCCTGATTCTGCCGTGGTTCTTCTTCAACGTGCTCTCGAGCGCGTCGGACGGGGCACTCACGTGGGCCACCGCACTGTCGAGCATGTTCCAGAACCACCGCGGCTGGCTGTACAACATCGCGTACATCCTGCTCATCTACGTGTTCACGTACTTCTGGGTGGCGATCACGTTCAACCCGAAGGAAATTGCGGACAACCTCAAGGACAACGGGAGCTTCATCCCGGGCTACCGGCCGGGCAAGCCGACCGCGGACTACCTCGAGCGCGTGCTCATGCGGGTCACGTTCGTGGGGGCGGCGTTCCTCGCGATCATCGCCATCATCCCGAACGTGATTTCCAGCGAACTGGAGATCCCGCCGCAGGTGGCGAGCTTCTACGGCGGGACCGGGTTGCTCATCGTGATCAGCGTGGCGCTGGACCTCGTGCAGAAGATCAACAGCCACCTCGTCATGCGCGGCTACGCGGGTCTCACCGACGAGAGTACGTGACCGTTGGGCGCGTCTCGAACGAGCCGGGAGCGTGAGCGGCGGTCTTCTCTTCGCGAAAGAAAGATCGTCGCTCACGCTCCCGGCTCGTCGCGCCGCATTTTCGGTGGGGCACCCTTGCTGAACTTCCCACCGCTGCTGAGAATACAGAGGTTGTGAAGGTTCGGTTTCCCTCCCACCCCGAAGCGCGAGCGCGTTCCGCGGGCGTTTCTGACCGTCCCTTCTTTGCGCGACCGAACCGCGGGCGGCTCTCATGCGATTGGTACTCGTCGGTCCCCCGGGAAGCGGCAAGGGCACGCAGGCCGAGTTGCTGGTGAAGCGGTTTCACCTCACCACCATCGGTACCGGGGCCATGTTCCGCGACGCCATCGCGCGCGGCACCGACATGGGCCGCGCCGTGCGGCCGCTCATCCAACAGGGGTTGCTCGTCCCGGACCCCACGGTGAACGACGTGGTGGCCGAACTGTTCCGCGGGCCGAACCGCCCGGAGCGGTTCGTGATGGACGGCTACCCGCGCACCTACGCCCAAGCGGTCGCCTTCGACGCGCTGTTGCGCCAAGAGTTCTTGGCGCTGGACGCGGTGGTGAATCTGAGCATCGCCGACGACGAGGTGGTGCGCCGCATCGGCGGGCGCTGGTGCTGCTCGGACCCGAACTGCGGGGTGTGCTTCCACGTCGCGGCGCGGCCCCCGAAGGTCGCCGGGCGGTGCGACGTGTGCGGTTCCCCGCTGATCCAGCGCGAAGACGACAAGGAAGAGACCATCCGCCGCCGGCTCGGCGAGTTCCACAAGAACACCGACGACCTGCTGCTCCACTACCGGAAGCAGGGGCTGGTGGACGACATCGACGCGACGCAGCACAAGGACGCGATCTACGCGAACATTCTGGCGGCGCTCCAGCGCCGCCGGCCCGACGAGTTCAAGTGACCTGCGATCGACCGAAGACGAAAGGGGGAGCGCGATGATACGCGACGGCATACGCCCGCACCGCGCCTCCCGTAGCTCAGCGGTCAGAGTGCCGGTCTTATAAACCGGCGGTCGCGGGTTCGACTCCCGCCGGGAGGACATTCGTGTGACACCGGCCGGCTCACACCGGCCGCTCGCCAATACACCTATGCTCAAGCAAAACAACAACCGCCCGCCGGAACTGAAGTCGCCCCGCGAACTGGCGCTCATGCGCGAGGCCGGGAAACTGGTCGCGCGCGCGCTGCGCATCTGCCGCGACCTCGCCAAACCCGGCACCAAGACCATCGAAATCGATCAGGCCGTGGAAGCGTTCTACGCGAAGTACCTCGCGATCCCGCTGTTCAAGGGCTACCCGGGCAAGGTGCCGTTCCCGGCGGTCACCTGCCTCAGCGTGAACGAGCAGGTGGTCCACGGCATCCCCGGCAACCGCGTGCTGAAAGAGGGCGACCTGCTGAAAGTGGACACCGCGTGCAAGCTGAACGGCTGGTGCGCGGACCGCGCGATCACCATCCCCATCGGGCAGGTGTCGCCGGAGAAGGCTCGGTTGCTGAAGGTGGGCGAAGAGGCGCTGCAAATCGCCATCGACCTGCTGCCGCGGCGCAAGTGGTGGAGCCAAGTGGCGAGCGAGATGCAGCGGCACGTCGAGAAGGCCGGGTTCAGCGTGGTGACGGCGTACGTGGGGCACGGCATCGGGCGCACGATGCACGAGAACCCGCAGGTGCCGAACTACGTGGACCACGAGACGCGCAAGTCCGACTTCCGGCTCGAACCGGGGCTGACGCTCGCGGTGGAGCCGATGGTGAACATGCGCCGCGCTGACGTGGACGTTCTGGGCGACCAGTGGACTGTGGTAACGCGGGACCGGATGCCGAGCGTTCACGTCGAGCACACGCTGGCGCTGACCGCGAACGGCGTACAGATCATCACCTCCGACGAGGGCGCGTTCGACGACGACCCGAAGCCGCCCGCGCCGCCCGTTACGCAGTAGCGCTCGCGCATCGCTTTGAATTCCGGCGCGCGGGGCTTGTCGCTTTTGCGGGGGCCGCTATCTTGAAATTTTACTGTATTTGCGACTTTTGCAGGCATCGGTGCCATTATGAAGGTTCGCGCGAGCGTTCGGCGGATGTGCGAGAAGTGCAAACTGATTAAGCGGAAGGGCGTCGTCCGCGTGATCTGCGAAGACCCGCGCCACAAGCAGCGCCAAGGCTAATCGCACTCCGCCAACCACCCACTAGCAACTGATCACCAACCATGCCGCGTATCCAAGGCGTTGACATTCCGCCGGACAAGCCGACCCACATTTCCCTGCGGTACATCCGCGGGCTGGGTCCGACCACCGCGCTGGAAGTGTGCGCGAAACTCAAGTTGGACCCGCAGCGCCGGGCCAAAGAGTTGAGCGACAAAGAAGTGGCCGAAATCGCGATGCTCCTCGACAAGGAGTACCTCGTGGAAGGGCCGCTGCGCCGCGCCGAGGGCGCGAACATCGCGCGGCTCAAAGAGATCAAGTGCTACCGCGGCGAGCGGCACCGCAAGAACCTGCCGTGCCGCGGGCAGCGCAGCAAAACCAACGCCCGCACCCGGAAGGGGCCGCGCAAGACGGTCGCCGGCAAGAAGGGCGTGAAGGACATGCGGTAAGGGGTAGCTGTCAGCCGTCAGCTATCAGCCGTCAGCCGAACACCGGTTGGCGGCTTCTCGTTACGGCGGAATTCGATCATCCAACATCGCGGGCTGACAGCGGAACGCTGACGGCCGAAAGTTCCCATGGCGAAAAGCAAGAAAAAGAAGGCCCGGCGCAACGTGAGCCGCGGCATCGCGCACGTGCAGAGCACGTTCAACAACACCATCGTCACGATCACCGACCCGAACGGCGACACGCTGTGCGCCTCGTCGGGCGGGGCGGTCGGGTTCAAGGGCAGTCGCAAGAGCACGCCGTTCGCGGCGCAGCGCGCGGCCGAAGAGTGCGCCGCGAAGGCGTCTAAGTTCGGCGTGAAGGAAGTGGAAGTGCGGGTGAAGGGGCCGGGCGCGGGCCGCGAGTCGGCCGTTACCGCGCTCAACGCCTCCGGCCTGACCGTGAAGGCCATCGAAGACGTGACCCCGCTGCCGCACAACGGGTGCCGCCCGCCGAAGAAGCGGCGCGTGTAACCATTTGGTTGTTAGTGGTTCGTGGTCAGTGGTCAGTTGCACCGGCAACTCCACTGGCCACACCGTCGTTTGTGTGCCGCTCGTTCCGACTCTGGGGTTCGCCGGGCGCGCCATCCGAACCGACCGCTTCCAACTTGTTTCGGCACCGGCGCGTTCCGGTCGCCACCTGACCCCTGACTACTGACCACTCACTACCACTCATGGCTCGCAACACCGACCCCGTTTGCAAGATGTGCCGCCGGGACCAGATGAAGCTGTACCTGAAAGGGGACCGCTGCTTCAGCCCGAAGTGCCCGATCGACAAAGAGGCGCTGCCGCCGGGTATGCACGGCGCGCGCCGCAGCAAGGTGAGCGAATACGGCATCCGCCTCCGCGAGAAGCAGAAGCTGAAGCGGTTCTACGGCGTGCTGGAAAACCAGTTCCGCCGCTACTACACCCTCGCCACCCGCGCCGTCGGCAACACCGGCGAGCAGTTGCTCTCGATTCTGGAGCGCCGCCTCGATAACGTGGTCCACCGGCTCGGGTTCGCCATCAACCGCAACGCGGCCCGGCAACTCGTCGCGCACGGGCACATCCTCGTGAACGGCGTGAAGTGCGACATCCCCAGCATGGTCGTGAAGCCCGGCGACGTGATCAAGGTGAAGACCCGCGACGCGAGCCTGAAACTGGCCCGCGAGACGCTCGCCAAGGGGAGCATCCGCATCCCGGACTTCTTGGAACTCACGAACAACCAAGACGCGCCGGAGGGCCGCATGACCCGCGTGCCCACCCGCCAAGACGTGGACGAGCGCATCACGGACATCCGCGAGCAGCTCATCATCGAAATCGCGACGCGCTAACCAGTCGTTTTCAGTGGGTAGTTGTCAGTCGTAAGTTTGAACAGAAACGACGACTGCCCGTTCCGCTCGTGCGACCCGCGACCGGTCGCGGTCCGTTCTCGGTGTCCGAACTGACTACTGAGAACTGACCACTGTTCACTATTCCCCGTCTGGCTCGGTGCGTCCGCAGGTCGCGCGGGCGCGCCGGTAAGCCGACGGCTTCGCAGGAGAATTTCCCATGCGCGTTCGCTGGCGCGGTCTCGAGTTGCCGAGTCGGGTTCACGCCGACCGCGGCACCCTCACCGACGTGTACGGCAAGTTCTACGCCGAACCCTTCGAGAAGGGCTTCGGCATGACCATCGGCAACAGCCTCCGCCGCATCCTGCTGTCCAGCCTCGAAGGCAGCGCGATCACGCGGGTCAAGATTCAGGGCATCCAGCACGAAATCTCCACCATGACCGGGGTGGTGGAAGACGTGACGGACATCATCCTGAACGTGAAGAGCCTCGTCGTCAAGAACCTGTCGGACCAGCCGAAGACGATCCGCATCGAGAAGCACGAAGCGGGCAGCGTGCGCGGCGTGGACGTGCAGCACGACGAGAGCATCCAGATCATCAACCCCGAGCACCACATCGCGACGCTGACCAGCGACGTGCCGTTCGTGGTGGAAATGACCGTGGAGAACGGCCGCGGGTACCGCACCGCGGACGACAACGCCGGCAAGGAGCGCGAGATCGGGGTCATCCCGGTGGACAGCAGCTTCTCACCGGTGGTGCGCGTGAAGTACGACATCGAGGAAACGCGCGTCGGCCAGAAGACCAACTACGACCGGCTCGTGATGGAAATCTGGACCAACGGCACGCTCGCCCCGCAGATGGCGGTGGTGGAAGCCGCGAAGATCCTGCGCAAGCACCTGAACCCGTTCGTGCAGTACTCCGAACCGGGGCCGGAAGTGGACCTCGGCGACGGCCCGATCGAGATCGGTGCGGCGGCCTCGGTCGCCGACCAGCAGAGCGCCGAGTTGGAGCGCAAACTGAACCTGAGCCTCGCCGAACTGGACCTGTCGGTGCGGGCCACGAACTGCCTCGAGAGCGAGGGCATCCAAACGGTGCGCGATCTGGTGATCCGCACCGAAGAGGAACTGCTCGAGGTCCGCAACTTCGGCGACACCACGCTCCGCGAGGTGAAGTCGAAGCTGGAGGAGCGCGGGCTGGCGCTGGGCATGCGCATCGCCCGCCGCTCCTGATTTCGAGTGGGCAGTGGACCGTGAGCGGCGGGCAGTAGCCCCGCTGTTCGCGGCTCAAACGTATCCCGCGCGACCCGTGGCACGGCGCGCGGTTCTTACTCGGCCCACTTCACACTTACCACTACCCACTAGGGGAAGCCATGCGCCACCGCAAGCGCGGTCGTCACCTGAACCGCAACGCCGCCCACCGGCGGAGCCTGTTCCGCAACCTGAGCCGCGCGCTCATCACGCACGAAGCCATTACCACGACGCTCCCGAAGGCCAAAGAGGTTCGGCCGTTCGTGGAGAAGCTCGTCACGCTCGCCAAGAAGGCGCACGCGGCCGTGGCCGCGGCCGCCGGCAAGGGCGAGGCCGAAGAGAAGAAGGCCAAGCTGCAAGCGCTGCACTACCGCCGGCAGGCGATGGCGCTGCTCGGCCCGACGCACGGCACCGGCATCTGGGACAAGAAGAACGAGCCGACCACCGACCCGCTGTCGGTGAAGAAGAGCGACGACACCGTGCTGAAGAAGCTGTTCCGCGAACTCGGGCCGCGGTTCGCCGACCGGCCCGGCGGCTACACGCGCATCCTGAAGTCGCACTACCGCCGCCTCGGCGACGCGGGCACCACGGCGGTGATCGAACTGCTGAAGGCCGGCGAGAAGAAGGTGATGACGAAGGAGAAGAAGGGCGCACCGGCCCCCGCGCCGCTGGCCCCGGCCCCCGCGCCGGTGGTCGAAACGCCGCCCGCGACGAACTGACGCGTGCGGTCGTCCGACGAGCCGGAAGCGCGAGCGACGGTCTTCTTCTACAAGGAGAACCGACCGTCGCTCACGCTTCCGGCTCGTTTTGCGCCGCCCCGAGCCACGCGGCCACATCGGTTTCGAGCAGTTCCACGAAGCGGCTGCGCGGCAGCACCCGCGCGCACCCCGCGGCGCGCGCGGCCCGCAGCACCTCCGCTTCCACGTGCGACCCGTAAGCCGTCACCGGGATCGCGCCGAGTTCGGCCACCAGCGCCGGCAGGTCGAGCGCGGGGAAGTGAACGTCGAGGATCACGCCGCCCGGCGGCGCGGCCCGCGCCGCCGCGAGCAACTCGACCGCCGAGCGAACCATGCGTGC
>JALHNS010000075.1 GCA_022843445.1 Gemmata sp. | reverse complement strand
CGGCCGCGAGTCGGGCGAGAACGTGTGCGAGGTCCAGCGCTCCGGGCCGCTTGCCCCCGCTGGCGTCCAGCGCGAGGCACTCGTGCGGCGCGTCGGCCAGAATCGCCTCCACGAGCCGCGTCAGCACGCCGCCGGGGCCGACTTCCACGAACGACCGCACCCCGGCCGCGTGCATAGCGCGAATCTGCTCCACGAACGCGACCGGTTTCGCCAGTTGGTTCGCCAAAAGGTCTTTCGCGGATTCCGAATCGGCCGGGTACGCGGCGGCGGTCGTGTTCGCGTACACCGGCGCGCGCGCGGGCCCGAACGTGACGCCGCCGAGCGCCGCGCGGAACGGGCCGGCCGCGTCCGCCACCAGCGGGGAGTGGAACGCCGCCGCCACCGCGAGCTTACTCGCTTTGATGCCCGCCGCGCTCAGTAGTTCGTGCGCGCGCGCGAGCGCGTCGGTCGGGCCGCTCAGCACGGTTTGTTTCGGCGCGTTGCGGTTCGCGAGCACCACCTTCGGCGCGTTGGAGCCGAGCGCCTTCGTGATTTCGTCCGGCCCGGCGAACGCCGCGAGCATCGTGCCCGCGTCCCCGGGGCGCGCGCGGGCCATGAGTTCGCCGCGCACCCGCGACAGCAGGTACAGGTCGCGCTCGCTGTACCGCCCGGCGGCGGCGAGCGCGACCAGTTCGCCGTAACTGTGGCCCGCGAAGGCGTCGGCCCGCGCGCCGAACCGCTCGCTCAGCACGCGCCACGCGCCAAAGCTGACCGCCCCCAGCGCCGGTTGCGCGTTCCGCGTGTCGCGCAGCTCGCGGTCGTGTTCCTTCTTGCGGTCCGGCTCGAAGGTGCCCGGCGGGAAGACGCGGTCCGACAGCCGGTCGTCGAGTGCCGCGTTCGCGGTCGCAAGCGAGTCGAGCGCTTCGGGGAACAGGCACGCGAGGTCGCGCAGCATGCCCACGTACTGCGAGCCTTGACCGGGGAACAGCACCGCGAGCGTGCCCTTCGCCGGGCCGCGCCCGTAGTGCGCTCCTTCGGGTGTGCTCCACGCGGCTTCGGGCCTCGCGCCCAGTTTGGTCTTCGCGCCGTCGAGCAGTTTGCCCAAGTCCGTGTGGGCGCGGTGCGCGGCGAAGCACAGCCGGCACTCGGCCTTCGGGTCGAACCGCGCGCGGCTCGCTTCGGCGGCGCGCGCGAAGGCGTACCACTCGCTCGGCAGCGCCGCGAGTTCGGCCGCCAGCGCGTGCGGCTTCGGCGCGCTGAGCGCGACGATTTCGGTTTGGCCGTCCCAGTCCGGGGCGCGCTTCGCGGGCGAATGCTCTTCGAGCACCGCGTGGAAGTTGCTCCCGCCGAAGCCGAACGCGGAGAGCGCCGCCCGCCGCGGGTGGTCGGCGCGCGGCAGCCACGGGCGCGCCTCCGTGCTCACGTAGAACGGCGAGTCCGCGGCCCGCAGCGGTTCCACCGGGTGCTTCACTTTGATGGTGGGCGGCAGCACCTTGTTGTGCAGCGCGAGCGCCGCCTTGATGAGCGACGCGGCCCCGGCGGCGGCCTTCGTGTGCCCGATCTGCGACTTCACCGACCCGACCGCGCACCACGGCCGCGCGCGCTCGGTGTGCGCGCCGTACACCTCCGCGAGCGCCGTCATTTCGACCGTGTCGCCCACCTTCGTCCCGGTGCCGTGCGCTTCCACCAGTTCGATGGTGTCTGGGGAAACCCCCGCGAGCGAATAGGCGCGCTGGAGCGCCTTCTTCTGCCCCGCGGCGCTCGGTTCGTAGATCGCCTTCCCTTTGCCGTCGCTCGACGACCCGACCGCCTTCAGCACGGCATAGATCGTGTCGCCGGCGGCTTCGGCGTCGCCGAGCCGCTTCAGCACCACCACCCCCAAGCCTTCGCCGAGGATGGTACCATCACCGCCCGCGTCGAACGGCTTCGCGTCCCCGGTCGGCGAGAGCGCCGGGGTTTTGCTGAAGCACATGTACATGAAAATGTCGTTGAACGTGTCGCAGCCGCCGGTCACGGCGACGTCGCACCGCCCGGCTTGCAGTTCGAGCGCCGCGAGGTGAACCGCGCTCAGCGAACTGGCGCACGCGGCGTCGACCACGCAGTTCGTGCCGCCGAGGTCGAGCTTGTTGGCGATGCGCCCCGCGACGACGTTCCCCAGCAGGCCGGGGAAGCTGTTCTCTTGCCACGGAACGTAACTCTCCGCGATGCGCGCGGCGGCATCTTCGATCCGGTCTTCGGGCACGCCCGCGGCGCGCATCGCGCGCTTCCACTTGGGGTGCCCGAGGCGCGCGCCGAGCGGGATCACCAGTTCCAGCGTGCCCGTGACGCCGAGGATGATCGAGACGCGGTCGCGGTCAACAGCAGAGGACAGAGGGCGGAGGTCAGAGGACAGTGAAGACCCGTCTTTGCTGGACTGCCTTCTGTCCTCTGTCCTCTGGTCCGCGAAGCGGATTCTGGCGTCTACAAGCGCCTGCTTCGCGGCGACGAGGCCGAGCAGTTGCGTGGTGTCGGTGGCCTCGATGTCGTTCGGCGGGATGCCGAATTCGAGCGGGTTGAACTCGACGGCCGACAGGAACCCGCCGCGGCGGGCGTAGGTCATGTCGGGCTTCTTCGGGTCCGGGTCGAAGTAGTCGTCCGGGTTCCAGTGCGTCGCCGGCACCTCGGTGATGCAGTCGGTTCCGCTCTTGACGTTCGCCCAAAAGAAGCCGGTGCCCGCGGCCTTCGGGAACAGGCACCCGATGCCGACGATGGCGAGCGGTTCGGGGCGTGCGTCGGCTGTGGTCATCGTCCGGTGTCGTCACAATAGGAGGGGCGAATACCAACGCTCTTCTTGCCCTCTCCCCGCGCGAGCGTGGGAGAGGGTGGCCGAGTCTTCGAGGCCGGGTGAGGGGCGAGTAGCTACACGAGAAGTCGGATAGCTGAATCGGTTGGTCAGCTCACCCCTCACCCGGCGGCGAAGCGCCGCCACCCTCTCCCGCAAGGGGGAGGGCACAAACAAACACGTCACCCCAATCGCGCGCTCAGTTCGTCCGCGGTCAGCGGGGCGAGCGGGAAGCACTCGTTGGGCAATTCGACGCCCTGCTGCCGCAGCGCGGCGCGGCGCAGCACAACCGCCGCGCCGTACAGCAGGTTGTGCGCCACGTTCGCCACCGTGCGGTTCTCCGGGCGCTCCAAGTGCGAGCCTTTCGCCCACTCGTTGAACGCGCCCGTCGCGGGGCCGCACCACACCTGGTAGTCCAACTGTCGGCCCGGTTCGCCCGCGTTCGCCCACCGGCTGGACAGCCCCAAGTACCAGCGGAACACCAGCGCCATTTTGTGCCGCGGGTCGCTCTCCGCCTTCGCGAGCTGCGCCGGTTCGCGCTTCGCCCAGAACTCGCGCGTGCCGGCCCACACCTCGTCGAATGTAGCGCGGAGTTGCGTTTTTTCGACCGCGGCGCGCTCGGCCGCCGGCACCGCGTCCCAACTGGGGTACGTTTTGTAGAGGTCGTACAGCTTCTGCGCGCGCATCGCGAACATGGTGCCGCGCTTCAGCACCTGCACCTTCACGCCCATCTCGAACATGTCCGCGGCCGGGGCCATGGTCACGTCCGCTTGGCCGGCCTCCGCGAGCATCTTGCGCACCGCGTCGGAGCTGCCGGATTCGACGCACGCTTGGTTCACGCTGCCGGTCACGACGTAGGCCGCGCCCATCGCGAACGCGCCGGCCGCGCTCGCGGGCGTGGCGATGCCGCCGGCCAGCCCCACGCGCGGCGGGGTCGCGTAGCCGAACTGCGCCTGAAGCCGGTCGCGCAACGCGAGAATCGTCGGTAGGAGCGTGATCGCGGGGCGGTTGTCGGTGTGCCCGCCGCTGTCGGCTTCGACGGTAATGTCGTCCGCAAGCGGGAACTTCGAGGCGAGTGCCGCTTGGTGCGCCGTGACGTGCCCGGCCGCGACCAGTTCGCGCACGATCCGCTCCGGTGGCGGGCTGAGGAACTTCGTCGCCACTTCCACGCGCGACACCTTCGCGACGACGCGGTTCAGCGGTACCACCAGCCCGGCCGCGCCGCCCTTGAACCCCGCGACGCGGTACCGCACGATCGCGGGCGTCAGGTCCAGATACGCGCTCGCTTCGACAAGTCCGACGCCGCGATTGAGCAGCAACTCGGCCGTCGCCATTTCGTGCGTCGGCTCGTTCGGGCTGTGAATCAGGTTCACGCAGAACGGCGCGCCGTTCAGGTTGGCGTTGAGGCGGTCCACGGCGTCGGCGATGCGCTCGAGCGACTGCCCGGCCGCGCCGAAACTGCCGAGGCACCCCGCTCGCGCCGCGGCTTCCACCACTTCGACCGACGCGATCCCGTTGGCCATTGCGCCGGTCATGTAGGCGAACCGCACGCCGTGTTCGGTGTGGAAGTGCGCGTCGCCGAGGTTCTCGGCCGGCAGCGGCGGCAAGTACGCGACGACCTCTTCCGCGTCCTTCACGCGCTTCGGGCCGAGCGCGACGATGCCGCCGTGAACGACCGCGACGCCGGTCCGCGCGCGCACGAGCACGACCGGCGCGCGCAGGTCGCCGACGGCGGCGCGGAGCGCTTCGGGTGCGGGGTTCGGCGGCGCGCCGTCCGGGAGCCAGTGCCCGAGCGCGGGCGCGGTGCCGAGGGTGCCGGCCGGAGTGGTCATCGCGGGTACTGCGCGCTCACGGGTGCGAATCGGTATTTGTGACAGCGTAGAGATTTCCGCCGCGGGTGTCTTGTGCCGCGCGCGCCGCCTTGGCCGCGCCGCGCGACTCGGCACGTGGGACGTGCCCGCGCTGGCGGTCGTGCGCACCATCGAAAGGGACATCGGGAATCGGTACGCGGTCGTGGTTTCGCCGGACGGCGCGCGGGCCGCGGTCGGCACCCGCACCGGGCGCGTGCTGATTTGGGACTGGGATTGGCCGGCTCTGCGCGGCCTTGTGTGGCACAGAAAAAGTCGCGCAACGAGCGAATTCCGTGTGCGCGTTCCCCGTATCCCGGTGTAGCATCCTCAAACCAAATGGTGTGCGCCCGCACCTCCGGTCGGCGCGGCACCAGTGCTCCGTTTCGGGGTACCGTTCCGTTTGTGGACGCGAGTCGCCGGGGCCGTCGCCGTGGCCGGTCAATTCCACTGCACCCGCTGTTCCGTCCCGCTCGGCGCGCCTTCGGCGACCGGGATGTGCCCCGCGTGCGCGCCGGTGGAGCCGAACACGTTCACGTTCCCCGGCCCGCCGCCCGCCAACGACACGCCCCACGCCGCCGCCGACCCCACGCCGCCCGCGCCCGCCGGGGAACGGGACCCGTTCGCGCTCACGAACCCGCTGCCGGGCGAAGCGGTCACGGCGTCGGCCCCGGCCGCGCCCGCGAGCGACTCCAAACCGCTCCCCCCGGACCCGGTCGGCTACACGCTCCTCGAGCGCATCGGCGAGGGCGGGATGGGCGAAGTGTTCCGCGCGCACGAGCACAGCACCGACCAGTTCGTCGCGCTCAAGATGATCAACACGCGGCGCGGCGGCGGCACCTACTTCGAGCGGTTCCGGCGCGAGTTCCGAGCGCTGGCGAACTTCGAGCACGAGCACGCGGTGCGCGGGCTGAAGGACCGGTTCGATCACGACCCGCCGTTCTTCACCATGGAACTGGTACGCGGCTGCACCGTGGCCGACCGGTTGAAGAGCGCCGGGCGGTACGAACCGCGCGAGGCGGTCGAACTGATTCGGAAGGTGGCGCTGGCGGTGCAGGCGCTGCACGACCACAAGGAGTTCGGCTACCCGAGCGCGGGCGTGATTCACCGCGACATCAAGCCGAGCAACATTCTGCTCACCGCCGGCGTCGAGCCGAAGCTCGCGGACTTCGGCCTCGTGAAGTACCTCGACGCGGACACGCTGACGAATTCGGACGGCGGGTTGGGGACGCCCGCGTACATGCCGCCGGAGCAGTGCGCCGGGCAGTGCGCCGCGCTCGGGTACACGGCCGACGTGTACGGGTTGGGTGCGACGCTGTACCACATGCTGACCGGCCACCCGCCGTTTCGCGGCACGGTGCCGGAGATCGTCACCCAAGTGCTGACCGCGGACCCCGAACCGGTGTGCGCGGTGGCCCCGGAAGTGGGCGAGGCGCTGAGCAACATCGTTCGCGCGTGCGTGCACAAGCGCCCCGAAGACCGTTACCAAACGGTGGCCGCGCTGATCGCGGCATTGGACGCGTGGCTCGCCGGCCAGCGCCCCCCGCCGCCGCCGCGCACGTTCTGGCGGCGCGCGCGCCGCTGGGCGAAGCGGAACGCGGTGGCGCTGTCCGCGTGCGCGCTGCTGGGTGTGGTCGGTGTGTTGGCGCTGGTGTGGCCGCCGCGCGACCCCGAGCGCGCGATTACCGCGGGCTTGCGTGCTGGCAGAGCGCAAACCCTGATTGGTGAGAACGGGCCAACGGTGTCGGTACGGTGGTTCGCCCGTCGGCCCGAACGTGAGGTGCCGAAAGGGGACGCGCCTTTCGGGGCCTTGTGCCCTGACCAATCGCTCGCCGTTTTCCTCAGCGACCCCGGAATCGAGTCCTACCGGCTCAGCGGCGAGTTCGTGCAAGACGTAAAACTCGGCGACGTTGCTCCCGGTGCACGAGCCCCGGCGAAAACCGGCCTGCTACTCGGGCACACGCCCGTAACGTTCGGTGACGGTCGCACGGTTCACTTCGCAACCACACTTGCGTTCAACGACTACGACACGCCGGCGGTTCCGAAACAAGACTGCCGCCTCGAGTTCGAAGACTGGATCGGGATCGACTTCCCGCTCGAACAACTGCGCCGCCGCAAGTACGGGGGCCCGACGATCAAACTGGACCGCCCCGCCGCGAACGATCGTGCCCGCCGAGCGTTCACTGCGGAAGTGCGACCGACCGGGATTACAGTTGCGATGAACGGGAAGACGGTCGTCTTCACGCGCGAGAGCATTCAGAAGGACTGGGACGCGGCCGCCGCCGACGTGGCTCGAACGGAACCCGCACTGCCACCGTTTGCGGCCCCGCAGTGGTCGCCGCGGTCTGGAATCGGTGTCGCACTGTTTCGCACGTGGTCGTCAGTGTACGACCTGAGAATCGAACCCCTTTCGTAACCCCACAAGGACCGGTCAATGCCCCCGACCTGCCAAATCACAAACGTTTTCACCGGTGATACCATCGGGTACATCAAGACCATCGACGTGTGGGCCACGAACGCGACCCACGCGCCACTGAAGTTGCAACTGGTCGACGCCCACGGTGGAATCGCACCCGGGTGGCACCAAGTGCCACCGGGCACTCCGAACGGCGCGATTTACTCCTTCAATCTAACACACAATCAGGAATACGATGGCGATCCGGTTACTGCGAAGCTCACGAGTGTCGATGAATCGGTTACCCACGACACTCACACCGTCACCGTAAACGTGCGGGCCGCCGCTGACGAGATTGCTATCGGCGTGCCGCTTCCGCCGCCGCCGGGGGGGATGGTGCCCGTGGCCGGCGGGGTGATTCCGGCGCAGCGGTATCGCGGAACGTTCACCCCCGACGGCCCGAACACTGTCATCGTCGAAGTGGTTGCTGTCGAACTGGGCGGAAACAAACAGGTCCGGGTCGTCGCACTCAAAGAAGCGGACCGCACAGTCCGACTGAACGCCGGGCAACTCCAGCACGTGTGGCAGGTCGGACTTCCAGCGATCCCAACCGGCGGGAACTTGGTCGTGTTACGTGCGTACTTGCTCGACTGGCAGGGGAGCGTAAGCGCGGTTTCCTCACGGGTCATCAGCTAACTTCCCGCCGTGCCGAGAACCCGCGGCCCGTTTCCGTGTCTCCTATAACGTGACCTGACGGCGCGCAGCGGCGCGCCGCACGGTCACGCACAGAGGCACACGCACATGGCCGACGCCATCACGCCCCGCGCGAAGAACTACGCGCAGTGGTATCTCGACGTTGTGAAAGAGGCACAACTCGCAGACAACTCGGATGTCCGCGGGTGCATGGTCATTAAGCCCACCGGGTACGCGCTCTGGGAAAAGATGCAGCGCGGCTTGGACAAACTCTTCAAAGACACCGGGCACGTCAACGCCTACTTCCCGCTGTTCATCCCCATGAGCTACCTCGCCAAAGAGGAGCAAATGGCGGAAGGGTTCGCCAAAGAGTGCGCGGTCGTCACGCACTACCGCCTCAAAGCCGAACCCGGCAAGCCGCTGCACGTCGATCCGACCGCGGAACTCGAAGAGCCGCTCATCGTGCGGCCCACGTCCGAAACGATCATCTGGAACACTTACAAGAAGTGGATTCAGAGCTACCGCGACCTGCCCCTGCTCATCAACCAGTGGGCGAACGTGGTGCGCTGGGAGATGCGGACGCGCCTGTTCCTGCGCACCGCGGAGTTCCTGTGGCAAGAGGGCCACACCGCGCACGCCACCGCGAAGGAGGCCGAAGAAGAAACGCTGCGCATGGTGCGCGTGTACCAGCAGTTTGCAGAGGATTACATGGCGGTGCCGGTGCTCGTCGGGCCGAAGACCGACGGTCAGAAGTTCCCCGGGGCCGTGTACACGCTGTGCATCGAAGCCATGATGCAAGACGGCAAAGCGCTCCAAGCCGGCACCAGCCACTTCCTCGGCCAGAACTTCGCCAAAGCCTTCGACGTGACGTTCAAGGACCAGAGCAACAAGGAAGAGTTCGCGTGGGCGACCTCGTGGGGTGTCAGCACAAGGCTCATCGGCGGCTTGATAATGACGCACTCGGACGACAACGGCCTCGTCGTGCCGCCGCGCCTCGCGCCCACGCACGTCGTGATCGTGCCGCTGGGGAAGAACGACGCCGAACGCGGGCCGAGCATTGCCGCGGCGGAAAAGCTCGCCGCGGAACTGCGCGTGCTGCCCCGCGACGACTTCTTCGGCTACGAGCCGATTAGCGTGAAGATCGACACCATGTTCGACAAGCAACCGGGGTTCCGGTACGCGGAGCACGAGGTGCGCGGCGTTCCGGTGCGCGTCGAGATCGGCCCGAAGGACATCGAGAAGGGCGCGTGCGCCGTCGCGCGCCGCGACGTGCCCGGCAAAGAGGGCAAGCAGTTCGGTATCCCGCTGACCGGGGCCGCGGAACACATCGCCACGCTGCTCCGCTCCATTCAGAAGGCGCTGTTCGACCGCGCGAAGGCGTACCGCGACGCCGCCACGACGACCGCGAACACGCTCGAAGAGTTCAAAGCGCTGTTCCCGGTGGAGAAGGACGAGAGCGGCGGCACCGGCGCGCTGAAGTTCGTGTACGCGCACTGGGACGGCACGCGCGAAACCGAGGACCGCGTGCAGACCGAGTACAAGGCAACGATCCGGTGCCTGCCGTTCGACGGCCCGCAGGAACCGGGAACGTGCATCTTCACCGGCAAGCCGAGCGCGCGGCAGGTCGTGTTCGCCCGCGCGTACTGAGTTGAACGCAGCGGTCGCGCACCAGCCGGTGCGCGACCGCCGGCGCGGTCAGTTCTTCGCTTTGGCCGCGAGTTCGCTCAGGTCTTTAATCACCTCGCTGGTGACCACCGGGTTCACGTCGCCCAGTTTCATCTGCTTTTCCTTGTAGCGCCACGTTTTCCGCTCGCCCTCGTCAGCCGTGAAGTAGCACGTCTCGAAGGTGAGCAGTTCGTTCGGGTCGATGTACCCGTAGCCCACCGTGCCCTCGTAGGTCACGTTCGCGGTCACGCCGGCGAACGGGAAGTGCTTCGAGTGCCCGTAGAACCCGCCGCCGTCGCCGCCGCCGTCGCGCACCCAGCCGAGGTTCTCCAAGCCGAACACCATCGTCGGCGCGTACAGCTTCACGCCCTTGAACCGGCCCAGCTCCGTTCCCTTCGCCTCCTGCGGGTCGAGGTGGTTGATCGCGCGGCCCAACTGCGGGAACGGCGGCACGATCTCGTAGTCGCCGAACACGCCGCCCCACTCGGCCTTCTGGAAGTCGGTGAGCAACAGCGGGTGCAGGACGCCCACGGTCGCCACGCTCGTTGGCTTGAAGGTGCCGTCCTTCGCGTCCGCGAGCGTCTGGTCTTCGGTTACGCGGAACGGCGCGACCAACTTCCCCTTCGCGTCGTAGGCCCCCCACAACAGCCGGCGCACGAGGTTCAGCATCAGCGGGTGCTTCACGAGCAAGGTGTCGAAGTCGGCGAGCGGCCACCGCCGGCCCGTCACCATCGCCTGTTCGAGCCGGCGCGCCTGAATCGTCGCCACCTCCTTCACCTGCTTCTTCATCAGCTTCCACGCGTCGGTGGCTTCCTTCGCCTTCGCCGCGTCGTCCTTGGTGCCGGCCTTCGGCAGGTCGGTTTTCACCTTGCCTTCGGGGTCTTTCACCATCGCCTTCATGTCCGGGCCGAGCACGAAGCGGAACTGGCGCGGGCCGAAATCGAACACGCGGGTGCCGCGCGCGTCGAGGTCGCAGTCCGGCACGATGCGGTCTTCGAGCTGCTCGCGCGTCAGGTTCTTCTCCTTCGCGATCGCCTCCATCGCCTTCGCGGCCCGGTCCTTCAGCCCTTTGAACTTGAGCTTCTGCGCGATGCCGTTCAGTTGCATGAGCGCGGTGTCGGTGCCGATCCCGCGCAGGCAGTCGAGGCCGAACACCGCGCGCTGGTGCTGGCTCTCGCCGGGCCAGTTGCGCACCAGCGGGGTGAGCTTCAGCGCGCACATGTCGCCGCCGAGCTGCCCGATCGCGCCGAGCGCCCACTTCTCTTTCGACGGGCAGCCGTCGCTCTGCCACTGCTGGAACAGCTTCCACGCGAACGCATCGAGCGCGACCGGATCGCCGTGCTGCTTGAGTGCCGCGATCAGCGGGGCGCGCTGGTCCGGTGCGCCGGCGCGCTGGAGCGCTTCGAGCACGGTTTTCGTGTGCGCGGCACTCAACTTCGCGTCACCGATCACGAGCGGCGGCAGCGCCGCGGGGTCGGCCCAACTCGGCAACTTCCCGGCCTTCTTGCTCACCGCGTCGGCGAACCCGGCGGTCAGTTCCTTCGGGAACTTCTTCGCGTCGAGGTCGGCGTACACCTTCTCCGTGTGATCGAGCACGAGTTTGCGAACGGCTTCGGCCACATCCGCTGGGGCCGCCTTCACCGCCGCGCGGATGACGGCTTCGCGGCCCAACCGCTTCTGCTCGCGCAGGTACTCGACCGCGGCTTCGGCCAACTTCCCCCGGCCCGCGGCGACCGGCACGAGGCCGTGAATCGCGTTCGCCACGTTTGTGGCGAGCCACTCGCGGGCCGCACCGGGCGACTTCGCGCTCAGTTTCAGTTCCAAGATGTGCGGGGCGGCTTCCGGCGCGTTCGCGCGGCAAAACTCGCGCACCAACTTCTCGTTCGCCTCTTTGTTGTCTTCCGTCAGGATGCTGTCGCGCAGGTATTCGAGCGCGGAGAACTCGGTGAGCGCCAGCCACGAGCGCACGAACTGCGGTTCCTTCAGCGGCAGTTTCAGCCGCCGCATTTCGCTCGCGATCGCGTCCGCGCTGCCGAGGCCGAAGACGACGCGCTGCGTCTGATGGTAGTGCGAGTGGTCCCACCCGCTCTGCCCGTAGAACCCGTCCGGGATCGCGCGCACGACCGGTAGCAGCTCTTTGGACATACCGAGCAGCGCGGCGAAAATGAACGCGACCGGAACCGGCTTGTGGTAGTCCGACGGCCAGTTCTGCGGGTCCAGTTCGTCCTTCGCGGCGGCACGCATCGCCTTCAGTTCGCTCGCGCTCAGGTACGGGAACGTGTACCGGGTGAAGTGCTCGATCGCTTCGACCGCGCTCACCGCGTTCTGCTCCGTGCCCAACCCGGCGAACATCTCGATCAACCCCGCGGCGTCGAACAGGTTCATCACCACGTTGGTCGCGTAGTGCCCGTGGTACCGCGTCGCCTTCTTCAGCCGCTTCTTCATGTCGTCGAGCGTGAGCTCGCCGGTGACGTCTTTCTCTTTGGTCTGGTCCGCGATCTCCGCCGGCGTGTGCTTCTCCAAGTTGCCGGTGAGCGCGAGGAACCAGAAGTGGGCCTCCTTGCGGCTCATGTTCGGGGCGAAGTCGGCGCGGTCCCAGTTCACCCACCCGTACTGGCTTTTGGTGAGCTTGCGCAGGCGCGCTTGCAGTTTGGCGAAGTCGTAGGGCGGCGGTTCGGGCCGCTTCAGCGGCTCGCGCGTCTTCCACGTCACCACCGCGTAGTCTTCCGGTGCGAGGTCGAGGGTGCGCGTCACTTCCGTCGAGACGGCGGCCACCGGGGCGGGCGCGGCCACAGGCGCAGCGGGTTCCGGTTCCGGCGCGGCCTTCGCGCCCTTCTTCGGCTTCGCGCTCGGCTTCGCGCTCGGTGTCGCGCTCGTGGTACTCGCGGCGTGTGCGGCGCTCGCGGCGCTCGTTTCCGTGTACCCCTTCTTGGTCTTCTCCGCGATCAGCTTCTCTGCGGCCTTTTTCGCCTCGTCGTCGGAGACGAACTCTTTGGTCTGCGTTTGGCCCGCGGTGCCGATGCGCCCGAACGTGACGGTGAAGCTTTTCCCGCTCTGCTCGATCGCCCAGAACTTGCTGGACGAGCCTTCGACGAAGGTGAACTCGCGGCGGCTCATGGGAACGGCCCTTTCCAGAGGATGGTGTGCGGAAGCGTACCCGCGCGGGCGGGGGATTTCGAGCGAAACTCTGATGAGGGCCGGTGCGAATAGCGATGTCGGTTGCGCGCCGGCGGTTCGGGAAAATCTCGAATTGGAACCGTGCGCGAAGTGGGATAAACTGAGGCGAGTTTACCGCCCGGATCGCACGGTACCGATCATGTTGCTTTGGACCGTTCTCGCCGACGCGCTTCCGCCGCCGCCCGCGCAACCCCCGAAGGGTAACCCGTTCGAGCGCGAGGAGCTGATTTGGGGCATGCTCGGCCTCGTGGCCGCACTCTTGGTGGGCGCGGCGGCCGTGTACTTCGCCGACAAGTGGCGCAAGGGCGCACTGAAACAGGACGACGGGACCGGCGCGCTGAGCAGCTACCGCGACATGTACAACGCCGGCGAAATCACGGCCGAAGAGTACGCGGAGTTGAAAAAACGGGCGGCGGGGCAGATGAAGGCGAAACAACCGGCACCGGCCCCCGCGCCCGCGCCGAACCCGCCGCCGGGCGCGCCGGACCAACCGCCACCGGCGCACTGAACCGGACAGCCGGCGCGGGCCGCGAAACCGCTAGGGACCGGCACCAAACCGGCGCGATTGCGCCTGTTCTGCGGTTCCGCTACCACACGACTCCTAGCGGCGGGTATTATTGGCTGAAGACGGAACCGCACCGTCCGCTACCGAACACGCGAACACTACAAGCCGCTCGGGGAACCAAATGCCTTCGGACCGCACCACCGGCGATTCGGGTACGCGCCGCCCGCCCGGCACCGCCGGCCGCAACCGCAACGCCTACTGCTCGTTCTGCCGCCGGTCCCACCGCGACGTGGGGCCGCTGGTCGAAGGACCGGGCGACGTGTTCATTTGCGGCGAGTGCATCGAACTGTGCCAGTCGATCATCGACCAAGAGAAGAAGCGCCGCGGCGGGCCGAAGCAGTCCAGCTCGAACACCCCGTCGCCGCGCTCCATTAAAGAGAAGCTCGACGCCTACGTGATCGGCCAGACGCGCGCCAAGCGCGCGCTTTCCGTCGCCGTTCACAACCACTACAAGCGCCTGAGCCTCGACACCGCGAGCCGGCACGAAGTCGAGATCGAGAAGAGCAACATCCTCTTCATCGGGCCGACCGGTAGCGGCAAGACGCTGCTGGCCCGCACGCTGGCGAAGATTCTGGACGTGCCGTTCGCCATCGGCGACGCGACCACCCTCACCGAAGCCGGCTACGTCGGCGAGGACGTCGAGAACTTACTGCTGAAGCTGCTGCACGCGGCCGACTTCGACATCGAAGCGGCGCAGCGCGGCATCATCTACATCGACGAAATCGACAAGATCGCGAAGACGTCGCAGAACGTGAGCATCACCCGCGACGTGAGCGGCGAGGGCGTGCAGCAGGCGCTGCTGAAGATGCTCGAAGGCACCGTGAGCAACGTGCCGCCGCAAGGGGGCCGCAAGCACCCGGAGCAGCAGTACATTCAGGTGGACACGTCGAACATCCTGTTCATCTGCGGCGGGACGTTCGTGGGCCTCGAAGACATCATCTCGCGGCGGTTGGGCCGCAAGGCGATCGGCTTCGGGGCGGTGGCCGAGGAGCAGCGCGAGCGCTCGCTGGGCGACCTGCTGAACCAAGTGACCGCGGACGACCTGATCGAGTTCGGGATGATCCCGGAATTCGTGGGCCGCTTGCCGGTGCTGGCCCCGCTGGACCCGCTCGACGAGGAGGCGATGATTCGCATTCTCACCGAGCCGAAGAACGCGCTGGTGAAGCAGTACCAGAAGCTGTTCGAGATGGAAGGCGCGGAAGTGGAGTTCGACGCGCAGGCACTGAAGGAGATCGCGCGGCTGGCGAAGGCCCGCGACACCGGTGCCCGCGGTCTGCGCGCGATCGTGGAAGACGTGATGATGGACGTGATGTACGACCTGCCGGAGATGGAACACAAGGGCAAGCACGTCATCACGGCGGACATCGTGCGGGGCGAGCGCAAGCTGTGGGATAAGAAGCCCGGCAAGAAGAGCGCGTGACGCAAGAGCGCGACACTGGGGGGTGAAGCGCCGACGCCCGCGGGGAGGAACCCCCGCGGGCGTGTTGCGTTAGCGCGCGGCGTGCAATCTAGATTCGCGGTTCGTCGGGTTCTCGGTTCGCGCTTACGCCAGCAGGCGGGCGAACGTGCGCTTCGCGCCGGGGTGCCCCGCGAACTTCTCCAGCCACTTCGCGTGCGCGGTCACGTCCAACCGGAGGCCGCTTTCGCCGCGGTCTTCGGCCATCTCCATGTACTCCGACACGGGGATGTAGTACGCGGTGCGCGCGCCGTCCGCTTCGAGCAGGAACGCGAGCACCCCGTGTCCCTCAACCAGCGCGCGGGCTTCGTCGCGGCGCACGTCGAGGCCGTCGAAACACTCTTCGGCCTTCACCGGCACGAACGCGGTGTTCGCCCGGTTCGCGGCCACGAGGTTCGCGCCCTTGTTTACCACCGACAGGTACGCGCGCAGCCCGTTCACCACCAGCGCCGCGGCCACCTCGGCCCCGATGCCGTCCATGTCCAGAATCATCGCCGCGTCCGCGCGCTTGGCGCGCTCCGCCGGTGCGACCGGGGCCGCCGCCGGCGTTTCGTCGATCACGTCCAAGTCGTCTTCGTCGTCGATCACCGGCCGTTTCGTCTTGGTCTTCGTCTTCGCCATCTCTCGCAATCGCCTCCGTGGGGAACCGAACAAAATAGTGACCCGCGGCCCGGCGTCTAGGTTCGACGCCCCGCGGGTTCGGTGTTCGCGCTTTTCGCTTGTTGTTTCATAGCACACGCGGCATGATTGTGGAATCCCACCACGCGCCCCCGATTTCCACGGGCCTCCCACATGCTGCGCGTCCTCGGCCAACCGAAGCAGCTCTGCACCGGTCCCACCCGCCGCGACCTACTTACCGCCGGTTCCGCGCTCGGGTTAACGCTCCCCGCGTTCCTTCAGGCGCAAGCGCGCGAGCGCGAAAAGCCGAGCGCCGCCCGCGACATGCACTTCGGCCGCGCTAAGGCGTGTATCCTGCTGTTCCTCTACGGCTCGCCGAGCCAACTGGAACTCGCGGACCAGAAGCCGAACGCGCCGGTGGAAGTGCGCGGCGAACTCGGCTCCATCAAAAGCTCGCTGCCCGGGTGCGACGTGTGTGAACTGCTGCCGCACACCAGTCGCGTGATGCACAACGTCACCGTGGTGCGCTCGGTCACGCACAAGCACCCGATTCACGGCGTCGCTTACGCCGCGACTTCCGTCCCCGATATTGATGTCGCGATGGAACTCGCGCCGCACGACGCGCGGCACTGGCCGTTTATCGGCTCGGTGGTGTCTCACCTTGAGCAGCGAGAGCGGCCCGAGAGCACTCGCAAGCCGGTGCCGGACAACATCGCCCTGCCGTGGCCGTTCAGCAGTCGGCGCACCGGCGAGGTGCACCGCGCCGGGCCGTACCCGGCATTCCTCGGCAACCAGTTCGCGCCGCACTACGCGCGCTTTCAGGGGACCGCCAGCAAGAAGATCACGAAAACGCTCACTGACCGTACCATCGAGTTCGACGAGCCTTACGCGGGGACGAACCCGGACGCGCACTTCGTACTCGGTGGCGAAGCCCCGGCCGACATCACCGTGGACCGCCTCAATTCGCGCAAGTCGCTGTTGGAGCAGATGGAAGACGCTCGGCGCTCGCGCGACAAAGTGGACAGCCGCGACCCGTTCCGCGAAATGGCCTACGCGCTGATGGGTTCGGAGAAGGTGCGGAACGCACTCGACGTGCGCCGCGAACCGGCCCGCGTGCGCGAGAGTTACGGGCACTTCCTCTTCGGCCAAAGTTGCCTCGCGGCGCGCCGACTGGTGGAAGCCGGGAGCAAGTTCGTAACGGTGTTCTGGGACGAGTTCGGCCTCGCCGGTTCCGGCTGGGACACGCACTGGGAACACTACCCGCGGATGCGGAACGAACTGATGCCCGGCTTCGACCACGGCTTCGCCGGGCTGATCGCGGACCTCGATCAGCGCGGGATGCTCGACGAAACGCTGGTACTGGTGCTGAGCGAGCACGGCCGCACGCCGAAGCTGAACAGCGCGAAGGGCGGCGGCCGCGACCACTGGTCGCAGGCGTACAGCGTCCTTCTCGCCGGCGGGGGGATCGCTCGCGGGCGCGTGATCGGGAAGACGGACAGCATCGGTGGCACCGTCGCGGACCGCCCAGTTTCGCCGAAAGACCTGTTGGCAACCGCGTACCATCTCTTGGGCTACGACCTCGAAACGACGCTAACGGATCGCACGAACCGCCCGGTCCCGCTCGTGCCCGGCGGCGCGGTGCTCCGGGATGCGCTGGTGTGATCGACTCTAGAACTGAGGGCGATGAACACTACTCAACCCTACCGCTCGCTGCCGGAATCGACCGCCTCTCGCCCGGCGGCCGTGCTCGCTGACCGGCGCGGAGCCGGCGACGAGTACGAACTCGTCCCGCTGCTCCACAAGCGACTGCGGTTCTTGATCCTCGTGTTCATTGTGTTCTATGGCGTGACCGGCGTCTTGATGCGAGTGCTCTACCTGCAAGCCCGAGACTTGACTCTCGACACTTGGGCGAACGCCGTCATCTTGGCAGCACTCCTCGGCCTGCTGGCCGTCCTGTCGGGGCGCCGGCGGCTGCCCCTTCGGCGACTCCGAGCGGTCGAGTTCGTGCTGTTTGCCGTGCTCGCGGCCCGGCTGATCCTCCGCGCATACGTCTTGCTCTTGGACCTCGACCACCTCGACCGGGTACGCGCTTGGATCGACACCGGGGACATCGTACTCGCCCGGGAACACCTGTTCGGCCTCGCTCACCGGTTGATCGCCAACAGCGCCATGGTTGTGGTCGCCTACGGGGTGATCGTCCCCAACACTTGGCGGCGGTGCGCCGTCGTCGTCGCGGCGTTCGCCGCCGCGCCGGTCGTCATGTGGGTTGTGGCGTGTGCCGCACGCGGCGTCCCGGTCTCCTACTGGTTCACGTTCGGGTCCTCTATGGCGTGGTGGCTGCTGACCCAGATCGCTGTGATGTCGGTGTACGGTGCCTATCGGATCGAGACCTCGCGCCAAGAGGCGGCCGAGGCGCGGCGGCTGGGGCAGTACGTGCTGCGCGAGAAGATCGGCGGCGGCGGCATGGGCGAAGTGTACCTCGCCGACCACGTCCTGTTGCGCCGGCCGTGCGCGATCAAGTTGATCCGCCCGGAACGCGCCGGCGACCCCGCTATGCTCGAGCGGTTCGAGCGCGAGGTGCGCGCGACCGCGAAACTCACCCACCCGAACACGGTTCAGGTGTTCGACTACGGCCACACGCCCGACGGCACCTTCTACTACGTCATGGAGCACCTGTCCGGCCTCACGCTCGCGGAACTGGTCCGGCGCGACGGGCCGCTGCCGCCGGCGCGTGCGGTCCACTTCCTCCGTCAGCTCTGCGGCGCGCTCGGTGAGGCGCACGCGGGCGGGCTGATTCACCGCGACATCAAGCCCGGCAACGTCATCGTCTGCGAACGGGGCCGCGTGCCGGACGTGGCAAAGTTGCTCGATTTCGGCCTCGTACAGACCGCCACCGCGACCGACGACCGGATCACTCAACCCGGCGCGGTGATGGGCACGCCCGCGTACCTCGCGCCGGAACAGGCCGCGGGCGAACCCGTGGACGCCCGCACCGACATTTACTCGCTCGGCGCGCTGGCGTACTTCCTGCTCACCGGTCGCTCGCCCTTCGAGGGCCGGACGGGGGTGAGGATGATCGCCGCCCACCTCCACGAGCACCCCGAACCGCCCGGCTCGTTCCGTCCGGACCTGCCGCCCGAACTCGAAGCCGTCGTGCTCCGCTGTCTCGCGAAACGGCCGGCCGAACGGTTCGCCGGCGTGGCCGAACTCGACCGCGCTCTCGCAACCGCGGGGTGATTGAGTTCCGTACCGTTGCGAACTGTGCGCCTCACTTCCGAATCACCCGCGCGCCAACCCAGTTCACGTCCCCTTGCACGTCGCCGGTCGGGCCGAAGTCTACCTCCAGCGCCAGCTCCTTCGCGCCGCGCACGTCCAGTTTCACCGGCACCGCCAAGCCCGCGGTCAGCGCTTTCAGGTCCGGTAGGTCTGCGGGCTTGCCGTCCAGCAGCACACGCACACTCGCGCGGCCGCGCTTGCCGGTGCCCGCGTCCAAACCCACCAGCGCCTCGAAGCGCACGTACTCGCCGTTCAGCGCGTAAGTGAGCGTCGTTCGCGGGTGCGTGCCGAGGCCGCGGTCGAAGGTGGATTCGCCCGCGGGCGTGAGGACGCGCAGCGGGTTGCCGCGCACGGTGCGGTCCGCGACCCACGGCCAACCCGCGCCCACGAACCCGCTCACTTCGGATTTCGCCGGTTTCAGGTCCGAGAGGTACACCGCGCCGCTCTGAAGCACGTCCAGTGCGATCACCTTCGCGATTGGTATCGCGACTTCCGGCCCCAGTACCGGCTTCGCCACCACTTCGCCGTCTTTGAGCGCGACCGCGGTCGCGTCGAACCGCGTGCCGTCGGCGAGCGTGAGCCGCGCGTACGCTCCCTTCGGCTTGCGTGGCCGCGCGAACCGCGGGTTGAAGCCGACCGCCGCAAGGTCTTTGAACGGCACCGCCCGCGGCGCGCCGCCGTCGGTCGCGAACGTCACGCCTTCGGGACCGAACGCCGCGACCGAACCGCGCGCGGTGTCGCCGTTGCGGTACAGCAGTACGTCGCGCGGCGGCGTGCCGTTCAGCCAAGTGTACTTGGCCGGGTCGGTCGGCGTGTCCGCGGGCGGCGCGACCAGCCACACGGCCGCGACCGCGTCCAGCGGCACCTTCCAGTCGCCTTCGGCGCACGCCGGGCGGAACGCGAGCGCCTTCGCGTCGCCGCCCACCAACGCGCCGCGCACGCGCTCGCCGCTCGTCGAAATGAGTTGCGCCCCGGTGGGGAAGGGCGGCCGCGGTTGGTCGGCGCGCGCGAGCGAGACCAACCCGCCCACGGCGCGCGCGCCGGCCGGCGCGCGCACGGTCGCACTTTCCAGCGAAAGCGAAACGAGCGGCCCGGTGTGCGCGGCGTCGCCGGCGCCGGTCGTGGCGAACGTGTGTTCGTCCGGCGCGCCGAGGACGAGTGCGAGCGTGATGAAGGTCGTGTGCACGCGAACTTTCCGTTGGTGCCCGGTGTCTGGTGCGGTATATCTTACTGCTGTTCTGAGCCGCCCCCGTAGCTCAGGGGATAGAGCGAGCGTTTCCTAAACGCTAGGTCACAGGTTCAATTCCTGTCGGGGGTACTTTCGAGCGGTGAAGGCGTCACGCGATCCACAGCGCGTGGCACGCGCTCTCGTAACTGCGCTCGAGATCGAGCGCGACGCTCACTTCCGGCGAGAGCCACAGCGGGAGCAGCGGCAGCGGTTCGCCCACCGCGAGCGCGCGCGACCACGCCTCGAACAGCACCTTCTCGCCGCGCGGGCCGTGCCGTACCGAAGCGGCGTAAATCGGTGGCGGGTTCGCGCACAGCGGGTCCGCTTCGCCGTGCTCTGTGTAGGCCATCAGCTCCGCGTACAGGTTGAAGTTCTTGACCGTGACCAGATCGACGATGCTCACCGCGACACCGCGGCGCACCAACTCGGCGCATTTGCTCACGAAGGCGTTTCGCTTCCGCGGACGGTCCTTGTTCGCCGGGCTGACCAGTTCGATAGCCGCGACCAGCGTGCGCTCGCGCTCCGCGTCGTATACGCGCACTTCGTACTCGTACTCGCTCTCGACTTCCTCTTCGAGCGCCACGACCGGTGCGACTGCGGCGAGTGTCGCAGTTCCGCCGCTCGCTCTCTCGGCGCGCGGGTTTACATGTGCGTCGTCCGATTCGTAAGTGGACACGTCCACCTCGTACAGCGCGCCGAGGTGGACGCGCGGTTCGGCGATGAACCCCGGCGGCAGTTGCTCACGCAGTTGGCGAATGATCTCGCCGGGCCACATGCCGTGGAACCCTTCCCACGAGTGGCGCTTGCTGACGGGCGGGCGGAAGTGGTCGCGGAGCGGCATGACGAACCTCCGGGGTCATTGTACCGCGGCCTTCGCTTGCTCCGCGATGGCCTGAGCTTCGACGAAGAGGTGCTTCACTTCGGGGTGTTCGGCGCGAATCGCTTTGTCCAAGCGGTCGATGGCCCCGGCGGCTTCGGCCGCGCTCAACCCCGGCCGGAACGCGATCTCCAGCGTCAGGAGCACGTCGGCCGGGCCGAAGTGCAGCGACAGCGCGCGCACCAGTCGCTCCACGTCCGGGTCCGCTTCCACGAACTTGGTGATGTCGGCGCGCGTCTGCGGGTCCAACCCCTCACCGATCAGCAGCCCCTTGCTCTCGTAAGCGAGGAACGACGCGACCCCGCACAAGATGACGCCGATGACCACCGACGCGAGGCCGTCCAGTTCCGGGATGCCGAGCGAGTGCCCGAGGAACACGCCGACGAACGCGACGATCAGCCCGAGCATCGCGGCCGAGTCCTCGAACAGCACGGTGAACGTGGTCGGGTCTTTGCTCTCGCGCACGGCCCGCACGAACCCGAGGTCGCCCTTCACCTTCTTGAACTCGCGGAACGCGACGTACCACGCGGCCCCCTCGAACACGAACGCGAACGCGAGCACCACATAATTGATGGTCGGGTTGGTCTGCGGTTCCGGTTCCTGAATGTGCTTGATGCCCTCGTAGATCGAGATGCCGCCGCCGATGCCGAAGATGAGCACCGCGACGATGAGCGTCCAGAAGTACAGTTCCTTGCCGCGGCCGAACGGGTGCCGGTCGTCCGGCGGCTTCGCGGCTTGGCGAATGCCCCACAGCAGCAGCACGCCGTTGCCGGTATCGACGAGCGAGTGAACGCCCTCGGAGAGCATCGCCGAGCTGCCCGTGAGGCCGCCCGCGACGAACTTGGTGATCGCGATGGCGAGGTTGCCCGCGATCGCCGCGAAGATGACCGTTTTGGAACCGCCGGACGCCATTGGGCTTCTCGCTTTGGGGTGAGTGCGATCGCTCCGAACCGAGCGCTCTAGCGGCGCTCGCGGATGCGCCCGTAGGGGCCGCGCCCGACCGCGGGCGGGCGCAGCGCGAACTCCTTCTCCAGCCAGTTCGCGCCCGCGGCGAGCACCGGTTTCAGCCCGCCGTTCTGCACGTTCGGCACGAACAGCTCGAACCGCAGTTCGGTCGCGCTCGCCCGCGCGCCGAGCGCCGCGTGCAGGTCGCTCAGCGCGTCCGCCAGCGCCGCCCGCGCCTTGTCCGCGTTCGCCCGCGCTTCAACGTTCGCCGGGCGCAGGTCGTCGTCAATCGCCGGCGGCTCGTCGCGCCGCTCACCGGGCGCGACGCGCGGTTCGCC
>JALHNS010000074.1 GCA_022843445.1 Gemmata sp. | reverse complement strand
AGCGGAATCGGCTTCGTGCGGACCTCCGCGCGATTCGTGCGGAGGTGGGGTGCGCATTTCGGCCGCACACATCACGCGAGCGAGGCGCACGTTCACCTGCTACCATATGCGCATGATCGCCGACGCACTGACCGCGGCCGAAGTCGCCGCCGCCGACGCGCTCGTCGCGCTCGCGCTCGCCGAAGACCTCGGCACCACCGGCGACCGCACCAGCCTCGCAACCGTCCCCGAAGGCGCGCGGGGCAAGGCCGCGTTCGTCGCGCGTGGGCCGGGCGCGGTGGCGGGCCTCCCGGTCGCGGGGCGCGTCTGCGCCGCCGTAAGCGCCGAGTTGCGATTCGCGCAACTCGTGCCCGAGGGCACCACCGCCACAAAGGGACTGGCGCTCGCCACCGTCGAAGGCCCGCTCCGCGCGCTGCTAGCGGCCGAGCGCACGGCGCTGAACTTCTTGCAGCGGCTCAGCGGCGTCGCCAGCCTCACGCGCAAGTTCGTGGACGCGTGCGCCGGGTTCCCCGCGCGGGTGCTCGACACCCGTAAGACCACTCCCGGGTGGCGGCTGTTGGAAAAGTACGCGGTGCGCGCCGGCGGCGGCACGAACCACCGCGTCGGCCTGTACGACGGCATCTTGATCAAAGACAACCACCTCGCGGGCACCGGCGGCGACGTGCGCGCCGCGGTGCTCGCCGCGCGCGCGTTCCCCGGCAACGCCGGGCTGCCGGTGGAAGTGGAAGTGGACACGCTCGACCAACTCGAACACGCCCTCGCGGTGCGGGCCGACATCGTGCTGCTCGACAACATGACGCTCGACCAGTTACGCGCGGCCGTGGCGCGCCGGAACGCGGTCGCGCCCGGCGTGCTGCTCGAAGCGAGCGGCGGCGTGAACCTGACGACGATCCGCGACATCGCTTCAACGGGCGTGGACCGTATCAGCGTGGGCGCGCTGACGCACTCGGCCCCGGCGCTGGACATCGGCTTGGACTACCTCGCGTGACCCCGGCACCGCGCGAAACGTGGCACCTCGACACCGACCGCGTCGGCCGGCGGGTGCTGCTGTTCGACGAACTCGAAAGTACGAACACGCTCGCGGCCGAACTCGCGCAGCAGCCGGACGCGGACGGCCTCGTGCTGGTCGCGGACGAACAGACCGCGGGCCGCGGGCAACACGGGCGCGCGTGGTTCAGCCGCCCGGGGTCGTCGCTGCTGCTGTCGGTCGTGCTAAAGCCTCCACCAGAGTTGCTGCGGCCGGTGATCCTCACCGCGTGGGCCGCGGTCGCGGTCGGCGACGCGATTCTGTCGCTCACCGGCGCGCAGACCCGCATCAAGTGGCCGAACGACCTACTCATTCGCGGGCAGAAGTGCTGCGGCATCCTGATCGAACAGCGCGGCAGCGGTTCGCACATCACCACCGTCGCGGGCATCGGGCTGAACCTGAACCAAACCGCGGCGGAGTTCGCCCAAGCGCACCTTCCCACCGCGACCTCGCTCGGCATCGCGGCAGGTAGCGGCTACATCGACCCGCGCACCGCGGCCGGTGTGGTGATTCGCGCGCTGGACCGCGAATGGGTGCGCCTGATGAACGGCGAGCGCGTCGCGGTGGAAGCCGATTGGAAGTGGCGCGTGGGTTTGCTCGGCCGGCACGTCGTGATCGAGCACGCGAACGGCGAAGAGAGCACCGGTCGGCTCCGCGACATGGCATTCGACGGCCTCGAACTCGAAACGCAAGACGGTTACGTGCGCGTGATCGCGCCGGAAGCGATCGCCCACGTCCGCGCGCAAACGTGACGCCCCGGAGGCGCGATGAGCGGCCCGCAAATGACCGACGCCGAACGCGCGGAGGTAAACGCGCGCCTCGCGCGCATGCGCACGAAGCCGCTCTGGGACGGTGATCGACTGTTGTGGGCCGCCCGTGACGACGCGGACAGTTCGCAAGTGGTCACGTGGCAACCGGAGACGCCCGAAGAACTGCGCGCCGCGGACCTCTTCTACGACGCGGCGCACTGCCTCGGGGCGTTCGCCGAACGGGTGCCGAAGGGCAAGCCGTTGCGCCGCTCGCCGGAAGAACTCGCGCTGATCGCCGGCATTCTGGCGAACCGCGAAGAGGACACGGGCTATCTCGTGTACGCCGATTACCTGACCGAGCGCGGGAACTCACAAGGCGACTACGTCCGCGCATGTGTCGAAAGGGCGCGGGTGCCACCCGGTTCACCCGAGTTTCGCGAACACGGCAACCGTGGCTTACTGGTTCTGAATCACGCGGAAGAGTGGTTCGCGCCGCTCGGCGAACTGGGATTGCGACCCAAACTGAGCAGCGGCGCGTTTAATCCGTGGTGGTGGCTCTCGCCTCAGCGCGGTGTAATCGATCGTGTAGACATCGACCGGGCCGGTATCTTCCCGGATCACGCGAACCGACTGTTCGCAGCCGCACCGTTCTTGCGCAAACTCTCCTTCGAACCCGGGCACTTCAACGGTCGCGCACTCGCGAAGGTGAAACAACTCGCGCAAATCGAAGAACTGCAACTGACGGGTTGCGGCGCGACCGCAGACGACCTGCGCGCGCTGCTCCGCTCGAAACACCTTACGGGACTGCGGACCCTTGCCGTGAACGGGAAGGAGATGGGCGACGAGGGCGTGCGGCATCTGTGCGCGTGGCCGCATCTCTCGCGCCTGCACACACTCGACTTGTCACATTGCAGTATTACCGCGGTCGGGATCGCGCGCCTCGCCACGTGCCCGCACCTTGCCGGTCTCAAGCGCTTTGAGATAAGCGGGAACGTGGTGGCGGGCGCGGACGCGCACCCGCTGCTCGGCTCGCCGCACCTCACCGCACTCGAAGAACTCGCGTTCGGCGGACTGTACCTCGACACCGTTACCGCGGTTTGCATCGGCGGGTTCCCCAAACTCCGTGCGCTCGACTTGGATTCCACCGCGTTCGAGGGCGGCGGGTTCGCGGCCTTGATGCAGAACGAGTTCCCCGCGCTCGAAGTGCTCCGGCTGAGTTCGTCGCACCTCACGCCGAACCACTTGGAAGCGCTTGCGGGCGCGCCGTGCGCCGCGCGGTTGCGCGAGTTGCGCATCGATTACTGCGACCTCGGCATCGCCGGACTCGCGATGTTTGCGAGCGGAACGTACCCGAAGTTGGAAGTGTTCGACCTGTCGCGGAACCGGCTCGGCGCGCGCGGGGCCGCGATCCTCGGCCTCTCCGCGAAGCGCTTCCCGGCACTCACGAACTTGAAGCTGTGGGACTGCAACATCACGCCCGACGGCGTCGCGGACCTCGCGCGCGGCAAACTGTTCGCGAACCTGACGGCGCTCGATCTGAGTTACAACAACATCGGCCCCGCGGGCGCGGTGGCACTGGCGCAATCGCGCCACCTACAGAACCTGAAATCGCTGACCGTGAGCGAGCGCGCGGTGGGCAAGAAGGGCCGGGATGTGCTCGTTGCGCGGTTCGGCGAAAGTGTTGTGAGCTTCAGCTAACGAGGCCGCGATGAACCCCGAATCGGAACTCACCGAGGCCGAGCGCGAGCGCCTCGCGGCCGTCGCGGACCCGCCGTATTGGGGCACCACGACCGGCGGCGCGCCGGCGCTCTACTGGTACCGCCACACCGGGCGCGGGAGCCGCGACTGGCAGTCGTGGGCGCCCGCGGGCGACGATCAGTTGCGCGAAGCCGTGCGGTTCTACGAGATGGCGAACCGTATCGGGCAGTACGCGCGCCAAGTACCTCCCGGCGAACCGCACGCGCGAGAGAGCGACGAGCAGGCGCTCATCGCCGGTATTCTGACGAACCGCGACGAGGACACCGGCTGGCTGGTGTACGCCGACTACATTACCGAGCGCGGCGACTCACAAGGCGACTTCATCCGCGCGTGCGTGGAGTGGCACCGCGCGCACCCGGAACCGGATTATGACAGCGACGAGTACGAGGCGCTTCGTGCGACGGTCGCGGCGCACGCGGAGGAGTGGTACGCGCCGCTCGCCGCACTCGGCGTCCGGCCAACCGACAGCGCGGGGCAGTTCGCGCCCAACGGCTGGCTCTCGTTCCGCCGCGGCGTCATCGACCAACTGAAGGTCGATACGCCGCACCTGCTTCCGGGCAGCGCGGAGCGCGTGTTCGCTGCGGCCCCGTTCCTGCGCCGGCTCGATTTCGCGCGCGGGCAGTTCGACGGCGCGGGCTTGGCCCGAGTGCCGCAGATGGCACAAATCGAAGAGATCACGTGCGCGACGCACTCGATCACCGGCGACGAACTGGCCCGGTTCCTCAAGTCGCCGCACCTGCACGCTCTGAAGTGCCTCAGCTTCATCGCCACCGAGATCGGCGACACCGGCGCGGAAGCGCTCGCGGCGTGGCCCGGTCTGGCGCGGCTCGAAGAACTGTCGCTGTGGGGTTGCGAGTTGACCGTGCGCGGGCTGCGCGCACTCGCGCGCAGCCCGAACTTGCGGCGCGTGCGGCGGCTCGACGTGGGCCGCAACCCGGAGGCCGAAGCCGCGGTGCCCGAACTACTCGCCTCGCCCCACCTCGTCGCGGTCCGCGACTTGGACCTCAGCGGCATCACGCTCACACCCGCTCTCGCGGAACTGTTCGCCACGGCCGCGTTTCGGGGCACGCTCGCGGAACTCGACCTGTCGAACGCGACGCTCGGTGGGGGCGCGCTCGCGGCGCTCGGCCGCTGTGACCTACCGGCGCTCCGCGCGCTCTTGCTCGATAGCGCAACGTTCGATGACGAAAACGATCTCGGCACGCTCGCCCAAGCCGGCTTCGCCGCGGCGCTCACCGAACTCGACCTGTCCAGTTGCGAACTCGGCGACGCGCTGGCCGAGTTGCTGCGGCCGGGCGCGTTCCCGAAACTGCGGGTGCTCAAGTTCGGGTTCGCGGAACTTACGACCCCGGCAATCGAACTGCTGGCCGACGTTCGATTGCCCGCACTCGAGCGGCTCGATCTGTGCTCGACCGGTCTGGACGACGGCGACATCGAACGACTCGCGGGCAGTGCACTACTCGACACGGTGACCGAGTTGGAACTGCAATACAACACGATCGGCCCGCGCGGCGCGGTGGCGCTCGCTCGGTCGCCGCACCTCGGGCCGCTCAAGCGGCTGAGCATCGACGGCACTCCGGTCGGCGCGCAAGGCAAGCGGGCGCTATTGGACCGCTTCGGCGAACGCGCCGTCTCGTTCCGCTGAGGGGCGCTGCGCGTACAACAACACCACTTCCTTTCGCACGAAGGGCGCGCGCATGGCGGTTCCGTCCGACCTCATCGTTTCGGTTTCCGGTATCCGCGGCATCGTGGGCGCGGGCCTCACGGCCGAAGCCGCGGCGCGGTTCGCCGCCGCGTTCGGCTCCACCTGCGCCGGCAAGCGTGTGGTGCTATCGCGCGACGGCCGACCCAGCGGCGACATGCTGCGCCACGCCGTTACCGCGGGCCTGCTCGGCGCGGGTTGCACGATCGAAGACATCGGCATCGCGCCCACGCCCACCTGCGGCTTCGCGGTGCGCGCGAGCGGCGCGGCCGGCGGCATTCAGATCACCGCGAGTCACAACCCCGCGCCGTGGAACGGCCTGAAGATGTTCGGGCCGGACGGGGCCGTGCTCCCGCCCGAAGGCGGCGCGCTCGTGCGCGCGCTGTACGAATCCGGCGACTTCGCGCGCGCCGCGTGGGACGGCATCGGGAGCGTGCGCGTGCCGCCGGACGTGGGAACCGATCACGCGCGCGCCGTGCTCGATACGGTGAGCGTCGCGGCGGTCGCGGGGCGGCGGTTCCGCGCCTTCCTCGACGGCAACGCCGGGGCCGGCGGGCCACTCGGCACGTCGCTGCTGCAAGACCTCGGCTGCGACGTGATTCAGTACGAGTGCGAACCGACGGGCCGCTTCGCGCACGAACCGGAACCGGTCCCGGCGCACCTCGTGGACGTGTCGCCGTGGGTGAAGCAGCACGAGTGCGACATCGGCTTCGTACTCGACCCCGATTCGGACCGCCTCGCGCTCATCGACGAGCGCGGCGAGTGCGTGAGCGAAGAGTGTACGCTAGCGCTCGCGGCGAAGTGGCGGCTCCGCCAGCAACCGGGCGCGATGGTGGTGAACATGAGCACGTCGCGCATGAACGAGGACATCGCGACCGCGGCCGGGTGCCCGTTCTTCCGCTCCGCGGTCGGCGAAGCGAACGTGGTCGCGCTCATGCGCGGCACGAGCGCGGTGATCGGCGGCGAGGGCAACGGCGGCGTGATCGACCCGCGCATCGGGTGGGTGCGCGACCCGTTCGTCGGCATGGCGTTCGTGCTCAGCCTGATGGCCGACGAGCGCAAGCCGCTGTCGGTACTCGTGGCGGAACTGCCGCAGTACGCGATGCTGAAAACGAAGTTCACCGTGCCGCGGGAGAAGTTGGCGGGCGCGTTCGCGGCGCTCGCGGCGCGCTGGCCGGACGCGCGCGCCAACCGCGACGACGGTTTGCGCCTCGACGGCGCGGACTGGTGGCTGCACGTGCGCGGCAGCAACACGGAACCGGTGGTGCGGGTGATCGCCGAGGCGCCGACCGCCGACCGCGCGCGCGAACTGTGCGACGCGGCCGGCGCGGTGGTCGTTTTGTAGGTCGCGGTCGAACGAGGCTTCGCCGCGAGGCCCGACGGCGAATCACCTAGTCGAGAACCGCTTGCGTGCTTTGCCTTGTGAAGCACGCAAGCGGTTCACGTTCAACTTTCACGCCGTCGGGCCTCGCGGCGAAGCGCCGCTCGACCGCGACCTACAAGAGATCAGTTCCCCTTCAGCACCCCGAGCGCGGCGAGCATCCGCAGCGCCTTGCCCTTCACCGTCGCCTTCGCGGTGAGCGCGGGGCCGCCGGTCACGGTGACGCGGATCGTGTCCTTGCCCGCGGTCGGGCCGTCGCCGAAGGAGTCCTTCAGCAGCGCCTTGAGTTCGTCCGGCTTCAGGTCCGGTTGTGCCATCTTCAACAACTGCGCCGCC
Organism: Gemmata sp.; assembly: GCA_022843445.1. Lineage (GTDB taxonomy): Bacteria > Planctomycetota > Planctomycetia > Gemmatales > Gemmataceae > Gemmata. Next base: position 15,008 of record JALHNS010000074.1, on the reverse strand, counting down.
GCGATTTCCAACTGAAGCGCCGGGGCCGACGCGGCCTTCGCCTTCAGCGCCTTGCGCAGCACGTCGCCCTCCGGCTCGATGCTGAACGCGATGTGGTCCTCCGAGGTCGCGAGCCAAATGTTTCCGGTCCCGAACACCTTCTCGAACTTCTCCGGCGCGTTCTTCAGTTCCACCTTGTGCAGCGTAAAGTCGCCGACCGTTTCCACGTCGAATTTGAAGACCACTTCGTTCTCGATGAACATCCCGTACTGCTCGATGGTCTTCTTCACGAACTTCTCGATGCCCTTCCCTTCCTTCACCGCGACCGCGCCGATGGCGACGTGATGGCCCTTGTCGTTGGCCGAGAGCAGCGCGCCGGCCGCGTCCAAGTTGCCGGCAGTCAGCGTCGGCGACACCGCGGCCACGAGCGCCTCGAACACGTCTTTGCCGTCCGCGGGCGCGTCCTTCAGCGCTTGTTCGAGCAGCGCGCGGACCGCGGCGGCGTACTCCTTCTGCGTCCCGTCGGTCACCGTCGCGCTCGCGCCGAACCGCGCCGCGCTCGGCCCGGCCGCGGCCACGATGCCCGCGGGCAGGCTCTTCTTCTCGCCCAGCGCGGTGACGTTCTTCGCGGTCGCCGTGCCGGACTTCGGTGTGAACACCAGTTCGAGCGACACCTCATCGGTTTTCGCGTCCGCGAACAGTTTCAGCGACAGCGCTTTTCCGTCTTCGAGCACGCCCTTGCTGCCGCCGAGGACCGCGTCGAACATAACGCCCTTGAGTTTCTTTTCGGCGGCCGTTTCCCGCTCCTCGTTCTTCTTGCGCTCCTCGTTCAGGCCCAACTCGAACTGCCCGAATGCGAACTTGCGCAGGTCGGCCGGGACGCGCTCGATGTGAACCACCAGCGACGCGAACGAGCCGTCGTCTTTGCCGAAGTACACCTTCGGCGCGACGAGCTTCTTCAAGTCGAGATCGCTCGCGTTCGGCGCGATGTAAAGGTAGTCGTTGGCGAACCGCATGTGCACTTGGTTGACGAGCGGCACCGCGGCCTTCAGCGTGCCGTCTGCGCCCTTCTCGGGGGTCACGTCCAAATGCGTCTTGAGCGCGTCGAGGAACGTCTTCTCGTCCGCGACGGGCACCATGAACACGAACGGGCTGGTCTTGATGTCCGTTTCGAGCCGCGCGTACGCGCCGACCGGGCGCTTCGGGTCGATGCCCTGAATGCCCTTTCCGGCGACCGTGAGCGATTTCAGAAAGTCGCGCGCCTGTCCGATGGCAGCTTCTTGGCCGGCCAAGCCGGCGACGTACTCGGCGCGGTCCAGCAGTTCGTTCACGGAGCGCAGGCGCAGTTCGACGGCCGGGCCGTCGTTCGGTTGAGCGGAAGCGAAGGTGCTGCCCAGCAGTGCGACGAGCGCCGCAAAAGCCCATCGGAAGCGCATGAGAGGGTTCCTCGCGTGTGCGGTACGCCAACACTACCGCGGCCCGCGGGCGAAAGTGTCAGCGGCCCGCGAAAATCCTAAAACCACATGGGTGTTCACGAACGGGCGAGGCGCGAATGAGCCAGAAAACGTGGGGCGGGCGGTTCACCGGGGCGACCGACAAGCAGGTCGAACTCTTCACCGAATCGATCAGTTTCGACCGCCGCTTGTACCGGCACGACATCATCGGCAGCCAAGCGCACGCCCGCATGCTCGCGGAAGTCGGGTTGCTCACTGCGGCCGAAGCGGAGCAGATCGTTCGCGCGCTGGACGAAATCCGCGACACCATCGAAGCCGGGCAGATGGAGTTCTCCGTTTCGCTCGAAGACATCCACACGCACATCGAGCGCGCGCTCATCGCGAAGCTCGGCGACGTGGGCCGCAAGTTGCACACCGCGCGCAGCCGCAACGATCAGGTTGTGACTGACCTGAAACTCTGGACCCGCGACGCGATCGACGAATTGGACGCGCGCCTCGCGGACCTGCAACGCGCGTTCGTGGAATCGGCCGAGCGCGAGCGCGGCGTCATCATTCCGGGCTACACGCACCTTCAGCGCGCGCAGCCGGTGCTCGCGGCGCACTACTTCCTCGCGTATGTGGAGAAGTTCCAGCGCGACCGCGACCGGCTCGCGGACGCGCGCAAGCGGGTGAACGTGCTCCCGCTCGGCGCGGCGGCGCTCGCGGGCACCTCGCTGCCCATCGACCGCGAATCGGTGCGCGCGCAGCTCGGCTTCGATTCGGTCGCGCGCAACAGCCTCGACGTATCGAGCGACCGCGACTTCGCGCTCGAGTTCGTGTTCGCGCTCTCGCTGATCGCCACGCACCTGAGCGGGTGGGCGGAAGAGTGGGTGATCTGGAGCACGACGGAGTTCAACTTCCTCGACCTGCCGGACGGGTTCTGCACCGGGTCGAGCATCATGCCGCACAAGAAGAACCCGGACGTGCTCGAACTGACCCGCGGCAAAACCGGGCGCGTGATCGGCGCGCTGCAACAACTGTTCATTCTGGTGAAGGGGCTTCCGCTGGCCTACAACCGCGACCTGCAAGAAGACAAGACGGCGCTGTTCGAAGCGTTCGACACGGTGCAGGGCTGCTTGGCGGTCGCGGCCCCGCTGGTGCGGCAAACGAAGCTGCGCCGCGACGTGATCGAATCGCGCTTGGACGCGGGCTTCCTCGACGCGACCACGCTCATGGAAGCGCTGATCGCGCGCGGTACGCCAATGCGATCGGCCCACGAGATCGTGGGGAACTTGGTGCGCGAGTGCGAGCAGCGCAAGTGCCGGCTCGCGGACCTGCCGGATTCGAGCTACCCGGACGCGAGTGTGAAGGCCGCGCTCGGCGTGGGCAACGCACTGGCCGCGTTCAAGAGCTACGGCTCTACGGCCCCGGCCGAAGTGGACCGCCAGTTGCGAGAGTGGCAAACGCAGTTATCCTGAGAGAGACGCATGCTCTGTTGAAATGATGTCGCTTGTTCTTGTGGCACCGGCCTCTGGCCGGTGCAAAGTCTGAGGATTCTTGACACCGGCCAGAGGCCGGTGCCACAAGAAACACCGCACACACGCATCATTTCAACAGAGCAAGTGACGCATTCAGGAGTAACCAGTGATGGACGTACCGTTCCCCAAAGTGATTGTCGAAGTCGAGGTGAGCGAGCAGGAACGCGCGGCGAACATCCTCGCGCAAAAGCAGTTCCACTTGAACATGCAGTGGTGGAACGAGCGGGTTGCGGAACTGGAGCCGCTTCACAGGGGCCGGTTCGTGTGCGTCGCTGCGCAAGAACTGTTCGTCGGTGACAACGCGAAGGAAGTCATTGACCGCGCTACGGCGGCGCACCCGAATCTTGGTGGGTTCGTGAGCTTCCGTGTTTCCGCATTCCAACATCTGCGGATCAGTTCCCCGTGGATTCAGAAGCAAACTACCAAGCCGGTCTGAGCGAGAAGCCGATGGAACTCGCCATCACCGCTCTCTTGATCGTTGGGCCGCCGTCGGTGGTCGCGCTTCGCGCGCCGAAATCGGCCGCGTGGCGGCGCGCGTAAGCGCTACTGGTTCGCGACCGCCGCGCTGCTCGCAACCGGATTCGTGACGTTCGGTGTCCTCGTTCAGCTCGGTGTTGCGGGGATGTTCGGTGTTGCGGGGATGTTTGGTGCGCTCGCACTGAATTCCCTTGCGGTGGGCGTCTGGGTGTATTTCACGAACGAGTTGTACGACAAGCACCGCGAGTGGCGCGAGTCACAACACGTTCCGGCGCAACGCGACCTCTCGAAACCGTGGAACTTCTAAGGGCGGATATGTTCAACACTCCGGTCGGGATCGTGCGGGCCGCGGGCCTTGTGGAAGGCGTTTCGGCGCTCATTCTGTTCTTCATCGCGATGCCGCTGAAGTACCTGCCCGAAAAGGGCACCGAAACCGCGGCGCTCGGTAAGCAGGCGGTGCTGTGGGTCGGGTCGATTCACGGCGGGCTGTTCGTGCTGTACGCGGTCATCACGCTCGGCGTGTGGAGCATGGGGCACCTGACCGCGAAGCTGGTGGGCTGGGCCGCGCTTGCCAGCATCGTGCCGTTCGGCCCGTTCGTCATCGATCGCAAGTTGAAGGCGCACGAAGACGCGACGAAAGCCGCCGCACCCGCGGAACCGAAGTAGGCACTACCACGCCTCCGATTCGCCGTCGTCCTTCGGTTGGCTCTTCGCGAACTCCTTCTCCTGCTGCGCCCACATCACGCGCCCCACAATGTAGCCGCCGATGGGGAAGCCGATGATCGCGATGAGGAACGTGAGCGGGAACCGGTCCCACTGGCCGTTCATCGCGGTCATCGCCACCGACCAGAACACGGCGACGGTGACGCCCCAACCGAGCACGCCGTGAAGCAGCACGAATTTCGTGCGGCCCATCTGGCGCGTCTTCGCCCACTTCTCGCGCTGCTTTTCGGTCATCGGCATCGGGAGCCCTCCGCGGTTACGCCAACATCTCGCGCACCACTTCGCCGTGCGGCAACAGGTGCATCGGCCGGTTCGCGCGGTCCGGGATCGTCGCGCGCGCCGCGTCCACGCCCAACAAGTGATAGGCCGTCGCCAGCACGTCCTTCGGGTCGATGGGGCGCGCGGTCGGGAACGCGCCCTGCTTGTCGGTCGCGCCGATCACCTGCCCCGTGCGCACGCCCGCTCCGAAGAACATTCCCCAATACGCGCCGGCCCAGTGGTCGCGCCCTCCGCCGTTGGCGCGGGCCAGTTCCGGCGTGCGCCCGTGCTCGCTCACCACCATTACGAGCGTGTCGCGCAGCAGCCCGCGCTGCTCCATGTCGTCGAGGAACGCGGGCAGCACGCGGTCGAAGATCGGGCACAGCCCCTCCTTCAAGCGCGGGAACTGGTTGTAGTGGGTGTCCCACGCGTTGTTGGAGAACGAGTAATCGTCCCAGAACGCGGTGACGACGCGCACGCCCGCTTCGATCAGCCGCCGGGCCGCGAGCGCTTCCATGCCGAACAGCGTGAGGCCGTACTTCTCGCGCACCTTCAGCGGCTCGCGGGTCACGTCCACGGCACGCGCCAATCGCGGGTCGGCGATCATGCGGGCGGCGGCGCGCTGGTACCGCGCGAACCGCTCCGCGCCCTCGCCGGTCGCACCGCGCGCGCCGATCAGGTTCAGCCGCTCGGCGAACCGCACGCCGGTCACATCGGCCGGCAGTTCCGATCCCTCGAACGCGAACGTGCTGTCCGGCGTCACAGCGTCGTACGGATCAAACCGGCCGCGCACCGGCGTCGGGCCGTTCGCGGTGGGGAAGCCGGCTTCCAGCGCGCCCGCGCCGCGGAACAGCGGGAACACCGGGTTGTACGCCGAACCGAGCCACGCGGCGTGCGGCGACCAGCGGTTCGGGTCGGTGCGCGCGTTCAGCGGCCACGGCAGAATGACGTTCGCGGGCAGCCCGTTCGGGTCGGTCGCGCCGGCCCGCGCCCACAGGTATTCGAGCACGGAACCGAAGTACGGTTGGTGCTGCGCGTCGGCCTTGTTCGCCTCGATCACCGGCAGCGACTTCGACAGCCCGGACAGCGCTACCGACACCGCGTGGTTGTTCGACGTGTGCGACATCGAGCGCACGAGACACACGCGGTTCAACACCGACGCGACCCGCGGCAGGTGCTCGCACGCGCGAATTCCCGGCAGCACGGTAGCGACGGTGCCGAACTCGCCGCGCCGCTCGACCGGTGCATCCGGCTTCGGGTCGAGCGTGTCCATCTGACTCGGCGCACCGTACAGGTAGAGCACCACAACGGACTTCGCTTTGCCGAACCCATCGAGCGGCTTCGGCGCGGACGCGTACAGCGGTGCGGCGGCGAGCGCGGCGGGCACCGCGAACACATCGCGGCGGGAGGGGAGTGCGGGCACGGAGCGCCCTCGGCGGTGTGCGGGCGAGACTGCCGCAGTGTACCGCGGCGCGCGCCGGTGCGAAAGGGTTACAGGAACCCGGTGCCGGACGGGTGCGGCGTCGGCAGCATGATCTCATCGCCGAGCGGCGCGTGCAGTTCTACCTCCGCGCCGCAGAAGGTGATGCGAGCGCCGTCGCCGACCGGGGTCGCGCCGCGGGGCACGCGCCACGTAGTGCCGCGCCCCTGTTTCCACCCCGGCGGCAGTTCGGTGAGCAGCGCGTGGCGCGTCACTTCGTGCGACGGCAATCGGTGTACGTAGAGGAAGCCGACGCACACGGTTTGGCCGTCGCTCGGCCGGTCGTTGTCCCAATCGGGGTCGGGCCACCACCACTCGAAGTAGCGCCCGGCGACGCCGACCAGCCGCGTGCCGCACGCGCTGAACTGCGGCGCGTTGAGCGCGTACCCGCGCTCTTCGGTGATGCCGCTCACGCGCTCGAGCGGGTGCGTCAGGAACACGTCGTAGCCCCATTCGCCCTGCCCGCTGAGCCGCCACGTCGCGGCCCACTTCCCGCACGGCGAAACGCTCAGTTCTTCGATGTGGCACCCGCACCACGAGATCGGCATCGTGCTTTCTTCGACCACCTCGTTTGAGGAGAGGCGCACGCGCTGAACGCGCTGCGCGCCATCCGCGACGCGCAGCACGAACCGTTCGCCATGAAGGGCGAACGGTTCGGACTCGCGCCAGTAGTTGTTGCGGCTGTCCAAGTGGCACCTCGCGTGCCATTGTCCGGCAGGGCAGGGCGGCGGTCAACGTGCGCTGCGGGCGAAGTGGTCGAGTTGGCGCTCTTTAAAAAATGCCTCAAAAATCAAGAATTCGGTAGCGAAATGCGGCGGTTCCGAGTTCGCGCTATTCAACGAACGGCCCTGTGCCGATACGCAACTCGCGTCGACGGATGAATAGTATACGCGCGATCAATTGATGTCAATGGACCGGGCAAGGAGTGACCGGAATTGAACTCGACGCGTGAGCGAGGCAGAAAAAGAAAATCCGGCCGCGGAGCGACCGGACCACGGGAAAACGAACGGCCCTACACCGCAAGCGGTGCGTGTACTCGAATGGTATACGCGCGATCAATTAATGTCAACGGGCGGGCCGTCACTCGCCCAGCGGGAGCCATTCGGTCACGTCGTACCGCGAGTGCGGGGAGGCTTGCGCGTTCGCCAGCGCCGCGAAGTACGCGGGGCGCGCCGCCGACAACAACTCGGCCACTTCGTACGTGTTCAAGTTGCCGCGCTCGCGGAAGAACATGAGGTCGGTCGCCGGGCCGCTCACCGGGATCGTGTGCGCCTCGGGCACCGCGTCGCGCACCGTGCGTGCGAACGACTCGCCCGCGTCCGTCTCCGGGATCAGCACGAACGTGCTCGCGTCGTCGGGGTTGCCGCACGCGGGGGCCGACCGCGCGTGGTAGTCGCGGATGCGGTCCGCGGCGCCCACCTTGCGCACGCGGGCGTTCGTCAGTTCCACCTCGCTCACGTCCGTTTCCGGCAGCAACTCGCCGAGGAACGCGGTGGTCTGCTCCACCATCGGCGCGAACAGCGTGCGGGCCGGGTCCGCGTTGACCGCGCACAGTGCCGACAGCCCGCCGTGCGGTTCGAGCACCAGTTTCTGCAGCGCGCCTTCGAGCCGCAGAATGTCGCTCGCCGAAATGCCCTTCACCACCTTCGCCGCGGCGCGCTCGAGGTGCGTCTCGCCGTTGGGCAGCACCACGTTCAGCGTGTTCGTGGGGTACAGCGTGTGCTCGAGCACCTCTTCGGACGCCGAAACGGGCGTGTCCGAACTCACGGGCAGGTTCGCCAGCGGGGAGCCGAGCGCCTGCACCAGTACGCTCAACCGCGTGCGGCACCGGTCCAGTTCGGCGAGCCGCGCCTCGACGCGCTCGCGCAGCGCGCGGTAGAACCGGCCGGTGGCGTCGGCGGCGTCTTCTTGCAGGCGCACCGTGGTGTAGGCGCGCACCTGATCCAAGAAGTGCCGCATGCTGCGCCCGCTGCGCCCGCCGAAGAAGCTGAACGAGCCGCTGCCGGCTTGGCACGCGTCGTGCGCGGCCTGCACGTCGTTCTTCGCTTGGCGCGCCTTCACCGCGATTGCGGCCGTGCGGGCGTCGGCGGCCTCGGCCCAGTCGCCGCACGCGCTCGCCAGCGCGCGGAGCGCTGCGACGGTCGACCCGAGCCGGCGACCGGGCAGCGCTTCGAGCGGGCGCGCCACCTCGTCGAACTCGTTGCCCCACATTTCGGCGAGCCGCTTCACGGCCTCGTCCCACAGCTTGGCGGTGCGGCTGCGGCGGACGGCCGGCTCGAAGTCGCCGGGCCGCGGGCCGATCAGGTCGCGGGCCTGCTCCCACACGGCCTTCGCCCACGCGCCCGAATCCGGGCGGCGGCCGGACGCCGCGAGTTGCGCCTCCAGCCCGTGCAGCCAGCGCTCCACTTGCTCGCTCGGGCCGCCCTCCGCGCCGCGCACGGACTGCTCCTCGAGCTGCGAGCGCACCATTTCGGGTTTCAGCCGCGGGTCCGCGGTCGCCGCCTGCACCACCTTGCTCAGCGCGGCGGTGTCGACCGGCGGCACGCTCGTCATCCACTCGCGCAACAGGCCGAGGCACACCTTGTGCGCCGCGGACCGCAGCAGCAGCCCGCGCGGGAACCACACGCCGTAGGTGCCGAACGAGCGGAACGGGGTGCGGTCGAAGCCGACCGGCGCGGCGCGGGCCGTTTCCAGCGCGGCCCCGAACGGGGTGGTGAGGTCGTGCGCGACGTAGCCGGCGAGGTGCGCGACGCAGTCGCGGAACGCGCGCCCGGAGCGCTCCGGCAGCGGCAGCAGGTAGGTGGAACTGAACGGCAGCCCCTTGCCGTCCACCTTGGGCCCTTCGGGGCCGGCGTAGTGGGCGCTGAAGTTCACGTCCGCGTCGGCGTAGTGGTTCAGTTCGGTCGCGGTCGCGTACAGGTTCGCCAGTTCGTGGTCCGGCGCGTTCGGGTCGGCGGGCGCGCCCGCGTACACGAAGGCGGTGACCGGGGCCGGTGCCGCGCTCAGCCGCGCGAGCACCCGGCGCACCGCGTGGCCGAGGTCCAGCAGCATGCCGCCGCTGCCGCCGGTGGCGCTGGCGAACACGTACACCTGTGGGGCGTGCGCGCGCACGGTGAGGCCCGCTTGCGCCCCGGACTGCGCCAGCGATTCCGGGTGCGCGGCGATCTGCAGCTCGCGCCGCAGCCGCGCCACGAACCGCAGGTAGTTGTCGCAGAACGCGAGCCGGCCCAGCGCGCGGGAGCCGCCGGTGTGCAGGTTCCGCGGGATCGCGTACAGCTTCTCGCGCGGCAGCCAGTCGAGGATCTGATCGAGTTGGCGGCGGCGGTACTGCGTCACCGGTTGGAGCGGTACGGGGAACACCGCGTCCGGGTCCAGCGCCACGTCGGGCGGCGCGGCGACCGCTTTGCTCACCGCGTCCGGGTCGCAATCGACGTACAGGAACCGCAGGCACGGCACCTGGTTCACGTCGCCCACGCGGTCGGTGAGCCGGCACCGCACCTCTTGGAGCGCGCGGCGGCCGAAGCTGCCCACGCCGATGAGGATCGTGGGGCGCAGCACCCCCACCTCTTTGCGCGCCGAGACGTGCGGCGCCGCCCCCGCCCCCACCGGGCTGAGCAGGTGGTGCTCGTCGATCTCCACCTGATCGGTCTCTTGCTCGCCGCGGTCCGGGCGCGGGCGCGCCAGCACCGCGACGCCGCGCCCGTGGGGCGTGAGTTCGAGGTCCGAGCGGGTCTTCGGGCCCCGCGCCCGCGCGGGCGGCTCGTGCGGCACCGGTTCGGCGCGCGGACCGCCGTCGTACGTCGCGCCCGCGAGCGCGCGCACGAACGCGGTGCAACTGGGCCACCGGTCGTCCGGCTCCTTGGCCAGCGCGCGCGCCACGATGCCGCGGTCGCACTCCGGCAGCATGCTCAGGTCCGGCGGCTCAGTGGTGTGCTGGAGCGCGAGCTGGCGGATGTTCTTCCCGGCGAACGGCCGCTTGCCGCTGAGCAGCTCCGCGTAGACGATGGCGAGGCTGTACTGGTCGGAGTGCTTGCTGATCTTGTTCTGGAACGTTTCCGGGGCCGCGTACAGCGGCGTCACGCCGCCCAGCAGCCCGCTGCTGCTACTGCGCTCGAGTTGCTTCACGAGGCCGAAGTCCGCGACCTTCACCCGCTCCGACACCACGAACAGGTTGCGCGGCTTCACGTCCAAGTGCTGCAGGTTGTGCTTCTCGATCAGGTGGTCGAGGCCGACCGCGGCGTCGTCGAGGAACCCGATCAGCACGTCGCGGGGGACGCCCGGGCGCCCGGCCGCTTGGTACTCCGCGAGCACCTCGTGCAGGTTGCGGTCGGCCAGTTCCATCACGATCACGAGTTCGCCGCCCACGTCCTGAATCTGCTCGATGGACACCACGAACGGGTGCCGCACCTGCTTCACCCGGTCGAGCGCTTTGAGTTCCTGAACGGCGCGCGGGTCGTCGCCGTCGAGCGCGTTCAGGTTCCCGTACACGAACTTGATGGCTTTGTGAATGCCGCCGGGCGCGACGCACTTCCACACCTCGCCGAACCCGCCGGTGCCGATCGGCTCGAGCAGCCGGTAGCCGGGCAGCGGTTCGGTGTCGGGTTCTCGGAGCCAGTTCATACGACACCTTTCGACCGGAGCGATGCGGTCGCCGATGGTTCCAGAAAACGGCGCATGAACCGTAAGTCACTTCGCGCCGGAAGTCCAATCCGGGCACCGGAAGTGAGGCGCGGGCCGAATTCGTTCGCGCCGGCGCACGAACCGGCACGCGACCGTGCGGGTCGGGCGACCTGTGCGGCCGCGCCCGCGCCCGAAATCCCGACGCGCCGCCCGCGCGCGGTGCGCTACAATAGTCGGCAGGCACCGGGGGAACGGGCGATGAACGTGTGGCACGCGCGGCTGGCGCTCGGTCTGTTCTTCCTCGTCGCGGGCGCGGCGGTTCTGGTGCTGCGGTTCGCGTACCCGGACGTCGCGCTGCGGTTCGGCCGCCCGCTGAACATGGCGATCGGCGGCGTGTTCGCGCTGGTTATGGGCGCGCTGAACGTGGCGCGGTGGTACGTGGCGCGCCAGCACTTCCGGCGCCGCGCGACGCCGGTGCGCGCGCCGCTGCAACCGGACCCGGCGCGTCGCGGGCAACCGGAGTACAACCCGGACTTCGACTTCGACCGCACCAAGCCGCCCGGCTAGCCCGGTACAATGCCTCCCCGCGGTCCGGCCCCCCGCGACCGGATTCGAAGGGCGGCGCGACCGATACGACAGAACCAGAAACCAGAAGCTCCGTGACCGGAGTGACCGGACCACAAGACCCTATGAGCGACGCGAACCTGCTGCTGAAGCGCGACCGGTTGCTGGCGATCCTCGGCGACATGCCGAGTGTCGCGGTCGCGCTCAGCGGCGGCATCGATTCCACCGTGGTGGCGAAGGCGGCGCACCTCGCGCTGGGCGAGCGGGCGGTCGCGGTCACGGCCGACAGCCCGAGTGTGGCGCGGCGCGAGTTGAACGAGGCGTGCGCCGTGGCGCGGCTGATCGGCATTCGGCACGTGGTGGTGCCCACGCGCGAGTTCGACAACCCGGACTACGCGAAGAACGACGGCTCGCGGTGCTACCACTGCAAGACGGAACTGTATTCCACCGTGAAGTGGCTGCTGCCCGAACTCGGCGCGGCGCTGATGGCGAGCGGGGCGAACCTCGACGACCTCGGCGACTACCGCCCGGGCCTCGCGGCGGCGGCAGAGCACGCCGTGCGGCACCCGCTGCAAGAGGCCGGCTTCACGAAGGCCGACGTGCGCGCGCTGGCGCTGCACTGGGAGCTGCCGACGTGGGACAAGCCCGCGTCGCCGTGCCTCGCCAGCCGGATGGCCCCCGGCGTGGAGGTGACGCCGGAGCGCGCCGAGCGCGTGGAGCGCGCCGAGGCGCTGCTGCACGCGCTCGGCGCGCGCGAGTGCCGCGTGCGGTACCACGAGGGCGACGTGGCCCGCATCGAAGTGCCGGTGGAACAGGTGCCGCGGCTCGCGGCCGACCCGGTGCGCACCGAACTTGCCCGCGCGCTGCGCGCGCTGGGGTTCAAGTTCGTGGCGCTGGACTTGGACGGCTTCCGCAGTGGCAGTTTGAACGAACTGGTCCCGCTGGGCGTGCGCGGCGCGTTCGGCACACCGCAAACCCGACCCGAAATATGACCCCGCTTCCCGCCGACCGCGCGCTGGACACGTTCTTCCAAGAGGCGCGCAGCAAGTTGCTCGACCTCGCCGCGATCTTCGACCGCGTGGGCCGCGGCGACGGCACGCCGGCCGCCACCGCCGACCCGCGGTACGCGAAGTTGCGCGAGGCGGTGGCGCTCCTGCTGGGCGACGCGCCGAACAAGGCGGAACTGCTCCAGCGCCTGTTCTCGCTGGCCTACGACCCGAACTGGCCGCGCCCCCAACCGCGGTTCTGACGCGCCGTCGGTTCCGCTCACCCCGCGCTCACCAAGCTGCCGTGAACCAGCGCGCCGTCGAGCGCGAGCACCGAGCCGTTCCACTTCGCGCTCTGCGTGCGGGCCTCTTGGCCGGCCCCGGCCGCGGGCACCGGCTTCCAGTCGCCGGTGCGCAGCGCGTCCAGCGCCGCACTCACCTCGGCTTGCGGCACCGGCGCGGCAGCGCTCGTCTCCTCCATCGCGTCCATCACGAACCCGCTCATCACCTTCGGCCACACCTTCGCGCACGTTTCCGGCGCGTCGAAGATGTCGACCGACACCAACTTCCCGCCGACCGCGACCGCGAGGCCGGCCGCGCCCTCGGTGTACGGCACGCTCGCCACGCGGCGGTCGATCTCCGGCTTGTGGTGCGCCACGGTGTCGGCCATTGCCATGGTCGCGCTCGCGGTGCCGAGCGAGTTCATCTGCCGCGACACCTCCGCCCACACCGCGCCTTGGTCGGAGTTGTGCCCGCCGCCGGACATCGTGGACTCGTTCACGGACTTCTTCAGCACCGCGCGCAGTTTCGAGGAGCCGTAGGAACCGGACGCGGTGAAGCCCTTCGAGACGTACCGCCACCGGCCCTGCTCCACGCAGCTCACCGGCAACACGGTCTTGCTCTTCGCGCCGATCAGCACCGACGTGTTCAGCACGCGGTTCTGCTTCGCGCCCTTCAGCTCTTGGCCCTCGACGAACAGCACGTAGGCTTCGCCCTTGTTGTCCACCGCGAGGTTCGGCACGCTCCCGCCTTCGGACACTTCCTCGACCACCGCGGTGCCGTCGGCCAGCGCCTCGTCCGAGAGCCGGTACCGCGGCGCGGAAGGCGCTTCGAGGAACAGCGGGAACACGGTGAGCGCGTCGGTGGTGACGGGCGAACCGACGCGAACGTTGGGAACTGCGACCATTGTGGGCGCTCCTTGGAAACGGGGACGTGTGACGTGCGGCCCCATTCGCGCCGTGGCCGGGTTCTGTGGTCCCGTGCTGCGCGCTTCGTGCAGCACCGGGACCACGAACCCACGGCCACAGGAAAACGGGCTACTTTTCCGCGATGCAGTACAGGAACCGCTCGCTCCGCAAGAACAACTGCTTGCCGACCGCGACCGGCGACGCGTCGACGGGGTCGTTGAGCTTGTTCACAGACACTACGGACAACTCGCCATCGAATTTCGCAACAACCGTGGTGCCGGCGCGGTCCACGAAGTAGAGCCGCCCGCCGGCCGCGACCGGCGAGGCGTAGAAGCTCTTCACGCCCGGCAGGCGCTCTTTGTCGAGCAGCACCTTCCCGGTCTTCGCGTCCAGCACCGTGAGCTGCTCGGCGTTGGCCTGCGTGAAGAACAGTTTGCCGCCCGCGAGCACCGGCGAGGGTACATACGGGGTGCCGGCCGCGTGCTTCCAGTTCGGGGCCGTCGCGGGCAGATCGCCCTTGGAATCGAGCGGGATCGAGAGCGCCGCCGCACCGCGGTAGCCGCTCATCGCGACAACGGAGTCGCCGAACCGAACCGGCGACGGGATCGGGTTCACGGTCATACCCGCGATCTGCCACACCACGTCGCCCGAAGCGAGGTCGTAGGCCCGCACGCGGGTCGTACCGTTCGTGACCACCAGCATTTTACCCGCGCGGTCAACAGCCAGCGGTGTGGACCACGTCGTTTTCTCGTCGCGCTTCGCGGTCCAGAGCGTTTTGCCCGTGGCCGCGTCAAGGCAGTACAGCTTGGAATCGAACTCCTCGTCGAAGTTCAGCAGCACTTTTCCGCCCGCGACGACCGGCGTGACGGCCTCGCCCCAGCCGAGGCGCGAGTGGATCAGCCCCAAGTCGGTGCGGCTCCACAGTTGCTTGCCGTCGAAGTCGTAGGCGAAGGTGCCGTAAGAGCCGAACGACGCGAACAGGTGCGTGCCGTCGGTGGTCGGCGACCCGGCGGCGTAGCTGTGCGTTTCGTGGACACCCTCGTGCGGCACCGTTTCGGCCGCCACCTGCTCCCACAGTTTCTTCCCGGTCGCGCGGTCGAAGCACAACACGACGAACTTGTAGAAGTGATCCGGCGGCGTGGTCTTCGTCTGCGACCGCGGGTCCGGTTTCGGCAGTTCGTCGGGCTTCGCCTTGCGGTCGGTCTTCACGGCCGTGAGTGCGAACACCCGATTGCCCCACACGATCGGCGTGGCGCTGCCCTTGCCCGGCAGTTCGGCCTTCCACGCGATGTTGGTCTTCGCGTCCCACTTGGTGGGCGGGTTCGCCTTCGGCGCGGAGCCGTCGGCGCTCGGCCCGCGCCAGTGGTGCCAGTTGTCTTCTGCGCCCTTCGGCGCTTCCCCGCGGGCGAACCCGACCAGCGCGAACACGAGCGCGACAGCAGCGAAGCGGTTCATGGAGCCTCCCGTTGGAAGTTGGCCAAGACACCCCGAGTTGGCCCGAGTTGGCCACCCGAGTTGGCCAACTGGCCAACTCGGTCAAAACACAAGAAATTCTAGCGTTCCGTGCGCAACAGCGACCGAGTTGGCCAACCCCATGCGCGCTACCCCCCCGGCACCACTTTCGACGGGGCGCGCAGGTACGCCAGAGCCGCCGAAGCGCACGCGTCGAGTGCCAGCGCGCCGGTGTCGAGGGTGAGCCGCGGCACGGTGAGCGGCACCGCCGCGGCGCGGGCGCGCGCGTGCAACTCCGGCGTGCGGTTGGG
>JALHNS010000073.1 GCA_022843445.1 Gemmata sp. | reverse complement strand
ACCACGCTCGTCGCGCCGGTGGAGGAGCAGGCGACCGAGTTGTTGCGCAAGGTGGTGACCGCGTACACGGCGATTGGTCGGCCGGTGCCGGTGCTGCGGGAGAGCGCGACGCGGTTGGAACTGGCGAACGGGTCGCGGGTGCTGGCGCTGCCGGGCAAGGAGCGGCGCATGCGGTCGTACACGTCGGCGCTGCTGGTGATCGACGAGGCGGCCCGCGTGCCGGACGACGTGGTGAACGCCGCAAGTCCCACGATGGCGGTAAGCAAGGGGCGGTTCGTGGCGCTGTCCACGGCGTTCGCCAAGTCGGGCTGGTTCTTCAAGGAGTGGACCGAGGGCGAGAACTACCTGCGGCTGTCGGTGACGGCGCGGGACTGCCCGCGGATCCCGGCGGAGTTCCTCGCGAGTGAGCGGCGCAAGTTGGGCGAGCGGTGGTTCGACATGGAGTACCTGAACGTGTTCGAGGACGACGTGGCGGCGGTGTTCGCGGGCGACGACATCCGGGCCGCGGTGTCCGGGGACGTGCGCCCGCTGTTCGGAGGGTAGCGCGATGTACTTGTCACCGGAGTTCCGCGCGGTCGAGTGGGCGCGCGAGGAGGAGGCGGAGCGGGCGCGGCGCGAAGCCGCGAACCCGCCGGTGCCCGCGCCGAAGTTTTTCAGCGGGTTGGACCTCGGCCAAGCGCAGGACTACAGCGCAATGGCGGTAGTGGAGCGTATCGCAGAACCGGACCCGGAGCGCAAGGGGAAGTTCGTGTATCGGTTCGACGTGCGGCACCTGCACCGGTGGGCGCTGGGCACGCCGTACCCGCAGGTGGTCGCGGACGTGGGCCGGTGGTTCACCCGGCCGAACCGATCCACCCCCGCGGCGCACGCGCTTCAATTCGGCCGCGATCAGTGATCGCGGAGAAGGTCGCGGTCACGGTCACGATCTCCGATTGCGGCACCGTGCTTCAATTCGGCCGCGATCAGTGATCGCGGAGAAGTTGATGACCTGATTGCGGTTGAACAGTCCGCGGCACCGGCTTCAATTCGGCCGCGATCAGTGATCGCGGAGAAGCCGGGCCGCTGCGGATTGGTCGCATTGGCTTTGAAGCTTCAATTCGGCCGCGATCAGTGATCGCGGAGAAGGACCGGCAAGCCGACGAAACTGATGCGGGAGTTGGTGCTTCAATTCGGCCGCGATCAGTGATCGCGGAGAAGGCGGGTGGTGAAACTTTCACGGGGGGCGTGATGAGGCTTCAATTCGGCCGCGATCAGTGATCGCGGAGAAGGTTGCTCGTCCGGCCCGTGTCGCAGAACAGCGGGTCCGCGCTTCAATTCGGCCGCGATCAGTGATCGCGGAGAAGGCGGTTGAGATACGCGCCGGAATCCCGGAGTCTCCGGGCTTCAATTCGGCCGCGATCAGTGATCGCGGAGAAGTCTCGCGCCGCAGTTTGTAGGGCGCGCCGTTGTCCGCGGCTTCAATTCGGCCGCGATCAGTGATCGCGGAGAAGGCCCGCGGCTGGGCGCGCTGATGGACAACCGCGGCGTGGCTTCAATTCGGCCGCGATCAGTGATCGCGGAGAAGTCCTTGGTACTTCTCGAAGGCCGCGGCCGGCCCCTTGCTTCAATTCGGCCGCGATCAGTGATCGCGGAGAAGCCGACCGCGCGAGCGAACTGGTTCACCACTGGAACCGCTTCAATTCGGCCGCGATCAGTGATCGCGGAGAAGAAGATGCTCACGGTGATCTTGGGTTACGGGGTGAAGGCTTCAATTCGGCCGCGATCAGTGATCGCGGAGAAGCGCGCCCTCGGCCGACGAGGTGGCCGCGAACATCAAGGCTTCAATTCGGCCGCGATCAGTGATCGCGGAGAAGAAGCCGCGCCCCGAACGGGAAGACGGGGCCGGCGCACAAGCTTCAATTCGGCCGCGATCAGTGATCGCGGAGAAGGCGAAGCGCACGGCGGAAGCCGCGCGCATGCTCGCGGCTTCAATTCGGCCGCGATCAGTGATCGCGGAGAAGGAGGCGATGGGCGAACTGCTGCGGGAGCTGATCCGTGCTTCAATTCGGCCGCGATCAGTGATCGCGGAGAAGACTCGCGCTGCCACAGGAAGCGGTAAGTGAAGTTGTCGCTTCAATTCGGCCGCGATCAGTGATCGCGGAGAAGCGCACGAGGGTTACGGATGGCTCGCACACGGACTGTGCTTCAATTCGGCCGCGATCAGTGATCGCGGAGAAGGGCAACACCAGGGCAACACCAGGGGCTTCAATTCGGCCGCGATCAGTGATCGCGGAGAAGGCGGTACGAGTTCGCGGTGCGGCGCGCGGGTGGCGGGTGCTTCAATTCGGCCGCGATCAGTGATCGCGGAGAAGGTCGCGGCCGGGGCCGCACTCGCCGCCGGCGCGAGTGGCTTCAATTCGGCCGCGATCAGTGATCGCGGAGAAGCCGGTCCCATCTGCGCCGCGACCGCCGCGGCGAACTCCGCTTCAATTCGGCCGCGATCAGTGATCGCGGAGAAGTCGCGGTGCAAGTCGCCCGCGACACACAGGGGGATGGCTTCAATTCGGCCGCGATCAGTGATCGCGGAGAAGCTGGCCCCGCTTGAACGTGTTGCCGTCGTGCCCCTGCGCTGCTTCAATTCGGCCGCGATCAGTGATCGCGGAGAAGGAGTACAACCGCCGCGCCGAGTGGGCAGCGATCCTCGCTTCAATTCGGCCGCGATCAGTGATCGCGGAGAAGCACGAGCCGGGTGCGGGTGTGGGCGACGAAGGGCGCGGCGGCTTCAATTCGGCCGCGATCAGTGATCGCGGAGAAGCGCGAGCGCTACCAGCGTTTCGCGGTTCTTCTCGACGGCTTCAATTCGGCCGCGATCAGTGATCGCGGAGAAGCGCGCCGGCGTGCGGCGTGAGGGGTGGTGTGTGTGTGCTTCAATTCGGCCGCGATCAGTGATCGCGGAGAAGGTGGCGCGCGATGCTCGAAGGGGTGCTGGCTGTCGATGCTTCAATTCGGCCGCGATCAGTGATCGCGGAGAAGCTTCGGGGCCACCTCGGCGTCGCTGTCGGGGCGGTCGCTTCAATTCGGCCGCGATCAGTGATCGCGGAGAAGGAACCTCGGGGCGGCGAACAACGCGCCGGTGCGGGCGCTTCAATTCGGCCGCGATCAGTGATCGCGGAGAAGCGGCTTCAGCGACCCCGGGGCGTCCCCCAACAGGTCGCTTCAATTCGGCCGCGATCAGTGATCGCGGAGAAGGGTCGCCCTGACGGAGCCACTGGACGTAGCGGTTCAAGCTTCAATTCGGCCGCGATCAGTGATCGCGGAGAAGCGCGAACCCGACGCGCGCAAAATTCGCTGCATACAGGGCTTCAATTCGGCCGCGATCAGTGATCGCGGAGAAGAAGGCGTTGCCGCGGCCATCAATCGCCACAAGCGCGGCTTCAATTCGGCCGCGATCAGTGATCGCGGAGAAGGAGTACGAGCTCAACCGGTTCGCCATCAAGAGCGTCGCTTCAATTCGGCCGCGATCAGTGATCGCGGAGAAGCGTGAGGCTCAGGCGGCAGGTGCGGCACTCCTCGATGCTTCAATTCGGCCGCGATCAGTGATCGCGGAGAAGACCCGCGACGGCCGCATCGTGGGCCGCAAGGTGAACAGGCTTCAATTCGGCCGCGATCAGTGATCGCGGAGAAGGGTGGTCATCCGGCCTCCTCGAACCAAGCGGCGGAGCTTCAATTCGGCCGCGATCAGTGATCGCGGAGAAGTCAGCGCGCTGGGGAGGGCGTGTAGCGCGGCGTTCAGCTTCAATTCGGCCGCGATCAGTGATCGCGGAGAAGCCCGAAGAACTGGTGGACCGGGCGCGCGAGTTCGCGTCCGAGCGGCTTCAATTCGGCCGCGATCAGTGATCGCGGAGAAGCCAGCGCGTCCGGGAAGTCGTCGTGATCGCCGTTCGGGCTTCAATTCGGCCGCGATCAGTGATCGCGGAGAAGGTGACGAGCCGGACGGGCGCGGGTTCAAATTGTGCGCTTCAATTCGGCCGCGATCAGTGATCGCGGAGAAGTCTACTTTCCAGAGCGTTTCTAGTTCGGCCGGATCGCTTCAATTCGGCCGCGATCAGTGATCGCGGAGAAGCGCGACGACGACACGACCGCGAAGAAGCAGACCGAGGCTTCAATTCGGCCGCGATCAGTGATCGCGGAGAAGCCCTTGGAGGCCAGCACTTGGGCCAAAATGGACAGGGAAGCTTCAATTCGGCCGCGATCAGTGATCGCGGAGAAGGACCTGTCCGCGGTGCTGGCGGGACTCCTGCCAAGGCTTCAATTCGGCCGCGATCAGTGATCGCGGAGAAGAAGCTCGACCACTTCGTCGCCCTTCGCGTACTCCCGCACGGCTTCAATTCGGCCGCGATCAGTGATCGCGGAGAAGCTCGACGTGGTGGACTTTGTGTTCGCCTATGGGTGCGCTTCAATTCGGCCGCGATCAGTGATCGCGGAGAAGCAGAATGCGGACGGGACTTACAACCGCAGCACGTTCCGGGCTTCAATTCGGCCGCGATCAGTGATCGCGGAGAAGGTCACCTGCCGGTGGTTCTCCTTCCCCACCGACTTCAGCTTCAATTCGGCCGCGATCAGTGATCGCGGAGAAGGTCAGCCAGTACTTGGCCATCGCGGACTTCGGGGTCGCTTCAATTCGGCCGCGATCAGTGATCGCGGAGAAGGTCTCCGCGTCCGCCCGCGCCAGCACCGCCGCGTAGCTTCAATTCGGCCGCGATCAGTGATCGCGGAGAAGTGCGCTCCGTCCTGATGGAGTTCATGGAGAAGTACGCCGCTTCAATTCGGCCGCGATCAGTGATCGCGGAGAAGTGCGCGTCCTTCGGCAGCGCCTTCAGCCATCGGGTAGCTTCAATTCGGCCGCGATCAGTGATCGCGGAGAAGCTCTCTGTTGAGCCACAAAACTCACACCGCTTGTCGGCGCTTCAATTCGGCCGCGATCAGTGATCGCGGAGAAGGCGCACGAGCGGCACCGCGTCGATTTGCCGCTCGTCGCTTCAATTCGGCCGCGATCAGTGATCGCGGAGAAGGTGGAGACGAAATGTCTAAGGGGAACAAGCCGGCCGCTTCAATTCGGCCGCGATCAGTGATCGCGGAGAAGTACGAGATGCGGGCGGGCGGCGTTTACGTGGAGAAGCTTCAATTCGGCCGCGATCAGTGATCGCGGAGAAGCCAGTACACACTCGACCTCGACCCCATCACCGGGCGGCTTCAATTCGGCCGCGATCAGTGATCGCGGAGAAGGGGGACCGAACGCGGAAGCGCGGAGCGAGGCCATCAAGCTTCAATTCGGCCGCGATCAGTGATCGCGGAGAAGGACGCCCCGCCAGTTCCACCGACCCCCGAAGTAACGGCTTCAATTCGGCCGCGATCAGTGATCGCGGAGAAGTACCCCGGCTACCGAGTGAACGCACTCGGCGAAGTGGCTTCAATTCGGCCGCGATCAGTGATCGCGGAGAAGGGGCAACTGCACGCTGTGCTTCCTCAAGGGCGCTGGGGCTTCAATTCGGCCGCGATCAGTGATCGCGGAGAAGGAGTACGCCATCGGGAAGGACCCGCCCCCGGTCCCGGCTTCAATTCGGCCGCGATCAGTGATCGCGGAGAAGCCGGTCAAGAAAGGCGACACCCGCGACAAGGTAGGCGCTTCAATTCGGCCGCGATCAGTGATCGCGGAGAAGGGCGTTTCTGGCCCGCTAACCGGGTGCGCGACGCGCGGCTTCAATTCGGCCGCGATCAGTGATCGCGGAGAAGCGAGTTCGTGAAGGGGGTCGCGGACGAGTACTACGGGCTTCAATTCGGCCGCGATCAGTGATCGCGGAGAAGGCGGTGATCGCGGCGTGCGTGTGGGGTTGGATGCTGCTTCAATTCGGCCGCGATCAGTGATCGCGGAGAAGGCGGGCGATGGGCAGGTACGTCGCGCCCGTTGTGGAGCTTCAATTCGGCCGCGATCAGTGATCGCGGAGAAGGTTCGCGCCGTAGCCCGAACACAAGAACACAAGGTCGCTTCAATTCGGCCGCGATCAGTGATCGCGGAGAAGGTGGCCGGTGTGGTGGCCGTGGCTATCTCCCGAGGGCTTCAATTCGGCCGCGATCAGTGATCGC
The DNA here is from genome assembly GCA_022843445.1 of Gemmata sp. Lineage (GTDB taxonomy): Bacteria > Planctomycetota > Planctomycetia > Gemmatales > Gemmataceae > Gemmata. Next base: position 15,924 of record JALHNS010000073.1, on the reverse strand, counting down.
GGAGAAGCGTTCGCGCTGTTGTCGCGCACGATCACGGCCGGATTGCTTCAATTCGGCCGCGATCAGTGATCGCGGAGAAGGTGGTAAGAGTGCTTGTCTTTGCTCGTGAGTTTGGTGCTTCAATTCGGCCGCGATCAGTGATCGCGGAGAAGCCGAAGTGCTTCACGCGCCCCACCCACACGTCGTTGCCGCTTCAATTCGGCCGCGATCAGTGATCGCGGAGAAGTTGGCGGTCCAGAATCAGAATTTGTTCAACCCGACGCTTCAATTCGGCCGCGATCAGTGATCGCGGAGAAGGTAGACAACGTGGGCATCTGGAACGCCGCGCTGACCGCTTCAATTCGGCCGCGATCAGTGATCGCGGAGAAGTAGACGCTGATGCTCGGCGCCGCCGTCGGCGTCGTCAAGCTTCAATTCGGCCGCGATCAGTGATCGCGGAGAAGCGGGCCGTACGTGCCGCCGGCCCCGCCGGGCGCGCCCGCTTCAATTCGGCCGCGATCAGTGATCGCGGAGAAGTGCGACTGCGGCACAGAGTGCTACCCCGTGACATGGGCTTCAATTCGGCCGCGATCAGTGATCGCGGAGAAGTGTGGGCGAAGCGGGCGACGCCGCGGGACAAGCAGCTGCTTCAATTCGGCCGCGATCAGTGATCGCGGAGAAGTACGCGAACGTGCTGGGCGGGGTGCTGCCGAGCGAGCTTCAATTCGGCCGCGATCAGTGATCGCGGAGAAGCCCGGCCCGGTGCTCGCCCAGCACCTCCCGGGGCGGCACGCTTCAATTCGGCCGCGATCAGTGATCGCGGAGAAGCCGGGCGGCGCAGCGGATGCGCCTGTCCCGGGAGCTGGCTTCAATTCGGCCGCGATCAGTGATCGCGGAGAAGCGCGTTCGCGCGCTCGCGCGGAAGGGCGCGAAAAAGAGCTTCAATTCGGCCGCGATCAGTGATCGCGGAGAAGGCGCCCGTAAATGTTCGGCTCGCTCGCCGACGCCGGCTTCAATTCGGCCGCGATCAGTGATCGCGGAGAAGCCACGCACGGCAGTTGCCGCGCCACTTCGAGTGCGGCGCTTCAATTCGGCCGCGATCAGTGATCGCGGAGAAGGCTCGCGGTGATCCCGCAGCAGTTCCGGCCCGAACCGGCTTCAATTCGGCCGCGATCAGTGATCGCGGAGAAGCTCGAAGCCGGCGCGGTGGTCACGTGGCCGCAGCGGCTTCAATTCGGCCGCGATCAGTGATCGCGGAGAAGGCTCGCGGTGGTGTACGACCTGAGCGCGGCAGCCGAGGCTTCAATTCGGCCGCGATCAGTGATCGCGGAGAAGTTCCCGCGCTCGCGGCCTACCGCGGCAAGTGGTGGGCTTCAATTCGGCCGCGATCAGTGATCGCGGAGAAGGCGCGAAGCCGAAGCGCTGTGCCGCGCGTGCGCCCCGCTTCAATTCGGCCGCGATCAGTGATCGCGGAGAAGCGCGCCTCGAACGCCGGCACCAACGCGAGCGGCCCGCCGGCTTCAATTCGGCCGCGATCAGTGATCGCGGAGAAGAAGACCCGACCGCGACCGTGCGACCGAGCGGGGCGAAGCTTCAATTCGGCCGCGATCAGTGATCGCGGAGAATCGATCACCAAGTTGTGCGCGGCAAAAGTGGCGGCCGCTTCAATTCGGCCGCGATCAGTGATCGCGGAGAAGGAGTCGGGCCAGCTCCCGGTCGCTCCCGATTGCGGCGCTTCAATTCGGCCGCGATCAGTGATCGCGGAGAAGGCGACTTGGATTCGGGGTGCAAGCGCCCCGAGTGCCGGCTTCAATTCGGCCGCGATCAGTGATCGCGGAGAAGTTCCGCGTTCTGGCGCTTGTCTTCCCACAAGAGAAACCCGCTTCAATTCGGCCGCGATCAGTGATCGCGGAGAAGGTTCAATCCTAGCGTAACGCTTGTGAGGGTAAATGCGCTTCAATTCGGCCGCGATCAGTGATCGCGGAGAAGGAGCGCACCGAGAGCGCGGCCCGCAACGCGGGCGACGCTTCAATTCGGCCGCGATCAGTGATCGCGGAGAAGGCAGCGCTACGATTCGGCGGTCGCGCCCTTGCACGCGCTTCAATTCGGCCGCGATCAGTGATCGCGGAGAAGTCGGTGCCGCCGCGGGAACCGGCTTGCAACTCTCGAGCTTCAATTCGGCCGCGATCAGTGATCGCGGAGAAGCGCTCGCGTGCGCGTCGACGACGAGCGCCCCAGCGCGCTTCAATTCGGCCGCGATCAGTGATCGCGGAGAAGCGGGCGGCGCTGGAACTGAGCGCCCTCGGCCGGGCCGCTTCAATTCGGCCGCGATCAGTGATCGCGGAGAAGGCACTACACGCACCCGGACGTCGTGGACGCGCACTGGCTTCAATTCGGCCGCGATCAGTGATCGCGGAGAAGCGGGACCGGGTGCGGGCGGAACTGGCCCGCGACGCGCTTCAATTCGGCCGCGATCAGTGATCGCGGAGAAGGCGGGCCGGCGAACTGACGTGGTACTCGGTGGGCGCGCTTCAATTCGGCCGCGATCAGTGATCGCGGAGAAGCCTCGCAACGGGCGATGGTCGCGGCCGAGTTCGCGCTTCAATTCGGCCGCGATCAGTGATCGCGGAGAAGTCCACCGCCGGCTGTCGATGGCCTTCCCGTTGTACAGCTTCAATTCGGCCGCGATCAGTGATCGCGGAGAAGCATGTCGCGCCTCAGCAGTGGTACTCGCACACCACCTGCTTCAATTCGGCCGCGATCAGTGATCGCGGAGAAGGCCGTGCGCCCGCGACGGTGGCACGCCCGCGGCAAGGGGCTTCAATTCGGCCGCGATCAGTGATCGCGGAGAAGTCGGTCGACGCGAGATCCCACGCGCGAATGCGGCGGGTGCTTCAATTCGGCCGCGATCAGTGATCGCGGAGAAGCTCACCGCGGGCAGGTGCCCCTGCTCCACGAGCGCGCTTCAATTCGGCCGCGATCAGTGATCGCGGAGAAGCTGGCAACTGACCGGCTCGTGCGTGAACGGCGGCGCGCTTCAATTCGGCCGCGATCAGTGATCGCGGAGAAGCCGATACCGGTGTTGGCGTTGCTCGCCGTGAGGTCGCTTCAATTCGGCCGCGATCAGTGATCGCGGAGAAGGTCGCGGTCACGGTCACGATCTCCGATTGCGGCACCGGGGCTTCAATTCGGCCGCGATCAGTGATCGCGGAGAAGCCGCGAGAGGTGGGACCAGCGCGGAGCCTCTCATACTGCTTCAATTCGGCCGCGATCAGTGATCGCGGAGAAGCGGTGCGTTTCCTTCACAGCGTCGGGGCGTCCGATGCTGCTTCAATTCGGCCGCGATCAGTGATCGCGGAGAAGGCCACTGGTGGCACAAGTCGTGCGCCCGTTCGATGTGCTTCAATTCGGCCGCGATCAGTGATCGCGGAGAAGCTCACGTTGCTCGTTCCCTTGTCCGGCAGATCCAAGCTTCAATTCGGCCGCGATCAGTGATCGCGGAGAAGCCGCCCTTTGGCAAACTCTTGTTCCGCTTGGGGCACGGGGTAGTGCCGCGAGCGGTTGACGCCAACCGCGGTGGTAGGCACTGGCACAGCAAGTAGGATCTGGGCAAGAGCATATTCAGTAAGTGCTTAGAGCACGCGAGCGGTACCGCTTCGCCGGCGCGGGCGCAAACGACGAGTTGTCAAAGACCACGGCGCGAAAACACGCGCGCGCCGCGGTTCACGACCCGCGCGGGCGCGAGGCGATTCCAACACCTCGGGCACTTGCCCCGACACGGACGCGCGTTCAACCTCGTTGAAATTTGCTCGCATACACCTGTGTGTCAAGCGCGAAATGCGGCACCCGTCATCCAAGCAGGTTATTCGGCCGCGAACAGCCCCAGCCCACGATAGCGTCCGTTACCCACACACAACGGGCCGTTCACCGCGCGCGCGAACCGCACTCGAACGTGGTATCGCGGGTAGCCCGGTTTCGCCCCCAACCGGTACTCGCGCGAACGGCCCACGCCCGCACGGAACCCCACTTCGCGCCACTCCAAACCGGCTTCGCCGCGCTCAAGCAGCTCCGCGCTCAGCAAACCCGACGCCACCCCCGCGTGCGCGAACGCTCGCAGCAGCAGCTTCCGCACCTCCGCGTCCAAGCGCTCCACAGCTTCGTTCTTCGCGCTGCCGGAGGCGAACCCTCCTTCCGCGGTCCGCGCGCTCAGCTTCTTGCGAGTGCCGGACGCGTCGTCGAAGCCCGGTAGCACCACCGGCGTCACCGTCGACCACACGCACGACGACCGCAGATACGGTTCGATGGCGGTATCGGCGCGCGACGCAATCGACAGCATCGCCACCGGTTCGGTGTGCCCTTCGGCGAACAACTCGCGACCGTTCAGCAGGCGCTGGAACACCGCGAGGTCCGAACCGGGCGGGCCGGCGATCAACACGCGGCGGATCGACTCCACCTTCAGCGGCGTGATGCTCGGGAGCGGGAGGAACTGCAACCGGTCGTCGGTGGTCGCTTGACCGTCTTTCTGATCGCCGTGACCGAGGACGAACGAATCGACGCGCGTTTTCTCCCACCCTTGTTCGCCGCACACGACCGCCGCGAGGTGCCGCACGAGGCCCGCCACCACGACCGCGCCACACGGGTGGTGTTCGCCGCCGTTGTTGCGCGCGAAGCCCGGCGCGCGCACGGGGTCGAACGGGCGGAACTTGCTGGCCGACGCGAGCTGTTCGGCGAGCACCGCGACCGGTTTGTGCAGCTCGAACGCGACGACGGGTCGCGGGGCGGAATCGGTGTCGCGCCGGTAGCCGACCGTGGCGAACGCGGTCAGCGGCGGTACCGGGCGGAAGCCGTCGCCGCTCAGCCGGTTCAGGAACGCTTCGTGCTTGCTGATCAGCGCCGACAGCGTGCCGGAAGTGGGAACGCGCAACCGCGTGCCGCTGCCGTCGGGCGTGGGCTCCCAGCGCTCGCCGACGAGTTTCGCGGCTTCGGCGTCGGACAGCAACTCGGCGTTCCCGGCCACCATATCGACGCCCCAACCGAGGTGCGTGATGCTGCGCGCCGCGGTGCGCAGCGTCTCGAAGTGCGCTTGGCACGCGGCCGGATCGGAAACGGAGAACAGGTAGTGAACGGCTTCGCCGTTCAGGTGAACGGGCCGCACGTCCTTCTCGGTGCGATAGTCCGCGATGCTCGCCGAGCTGTTGCCACCGCTCCACGACTTCGCCACTTTGTCCGCGACGTTGTCGGGAACGTACAGCCGGTACTTGGTGAGCGCGGGCGTACCCTGCGCCGCAAGCACGACCGGCGTGCCGAGTTCCGCGAGCCACTGAAGGGCGGTCTGCGCGTACGCGATGCGCTGCCGCTCGTTCCAGCGTGCCGCGGCGGCCGCGACGAGCGCTTGGAACAGCCGCAGCGGGGACGGCGGCCATTCGGGTTCGGCGTCGTCGCCGCGCCCGTGGCTGAACGGTTGCAGGAACCGCACCGTAACACAGAGGAACTGGCTCATGGAACGCGCTCCTCTGGAGTTACTGAACGGATACTTTCACCGCGACCTTATCGACGATCTCGACCGAAACGAATGCCCCGACCGTGAGAACGTCCTCGAACTTCGACGGCTCACCGGACTTGGTGTAGACTGTCGCATCGTTCACCTTGAGTTTCGTGTTCGGCTTCAAGGTGAACCCCTTCTTGTTCGTTGCTACCGCCTTAACTTCCCCAGTCGCTGAACCGGCAATCGCATCGCCTGACACGTCCGCAGTCGCACGAACAGGATCGAACGGCACGGTTTGGCTCGCGCCCACGCCGAACGCTTCGGCCGCGGCGGTCGCGTACTTCAGCGCGTCTGCTTGGGTGATGCCGATGGGCTTGCGTTCGCCGGTCGGATGCACTTCCACGAACTCGCGCGGCTTATCGGTATCGAGAACCAGCATGCAGCCCTGCCGCAGATACGCGGACGTATTCGCCGTGAACGCGACGAGGGCGAGGCCGAGAATGTACCGGCGCAGCGCGAGCGTTTTCGCGGATTCGCTGGCTTGCAAGAGGCGCAACGCCGCGAGGCCGAGCGTGGCGTCGCGCCGGATGCCGCCGTCGGCGATGACGCCACCGTGCGAGCCGGACGCGGGGACGTGAATGAACCCGCGCTCCGCGTAGGCGTCCTTCGTCGCCTTGTCGGTGGGTTCCGGGAGCAGCTTGTTGTTGACGTACTCGGTCGCGGGGTTGAACTGCGCCGAGCGCGTCAGTTTGCGCACGTTGTACGCGCGAATCGTGGACGCGATTACCCGCGGCAGTTTCGCTTGAAAGCCAGTTTCGCCGCGCGAGTTCCACACGCCGAACACGAGCGAAGTGGGCGCGATCTTCGCAAGCGGTTCGCAGTCGCCGGCCATCACTTTGCGGAACGCGGCGTCGATGGTCTCTTTCAGAGACGAACAGCGCACGAGGGCGTCGCCGGCGCGGTGCCCAGCTTCGAGGATGCTCACGACCTTCTCGCCCGCTTGCACACCGATCTGCGGCACGAGGTGCCGGAACTTCTCGTCTTTGAAGATCGGTTCGATGCGGTTGGCCTGCGAGCCGACCGTATCGACGAGACACACGTTTTTGCCCGCTTCGCCGTCGATGTTGTACCCGCCGGGGAAGTTGTCGCCGGATGCGAACGTCGCCGGGAACAGCACGCCGTCCGGGCCTTCCACCGGGGTCAGCCACTCGCGGATCACGAGCGCGGCGGGGCCGTCGTCGCTCAGGTAGTGGTCGAACTTGGTCAACTCGCTCATTGGGCACCTTGCTTGGAATGGGGAACGGCGGAACGAAACGCTTTGTGCTTCTTCTGACCCGTGCGGTACCAGTTCTCGAACCGGTAGCCGGTCGCGCCGACGTGCGGCAACAGCCCGCTCACGATCGCGGGCAGCAGGTTCGGGCCGAGCGGTTCGGCCCACGTGAAGTAGTCGTACACGCGCGGCTCGTCGGTTTTGGCAGGCAGGCACCGCTGCAACCCGACGAGGCACAGCAACTCGACCGCCGGGTGCGCGGTGGTGGTCAGGCCGAGGCGATTCACAGAGAAACCCACATCGCGCGGGTGCGCGTTCGGGCAGCGTCGCGAGTCGAAGTAGTATGGTTCGACCTTGTCCGCTTCATCGTCCGCATCCGAGGTTTCGTCACCTTCGTCGGGACCATCGCTGGCTCGCATTACACAGCCGTAGTCGAAAATGCTGTCTGTCGAGAGCGCGGCAGGTACCGACGCAAGCGCCGCTCGTGCGATGCGAATCACGGCTTGACTACCAGCCCACGTTTTCGGCACTGCGTCATCGTCTGATTGCCACCAGTCGAGGGTGAGCCGAAATGGTTCTTTGACGTAGATGTTCCCGACGCGGAAGAGCTTTCCCAGCTCTTTTCGACGCGCTTCTTCACGCGCATCAAGTACCTTGTTCGCGCGCTTGAGGTCGCGTTTCTTCTGTTCGAGTACTTCTCGTTCTGTCTGAAACGCCGGTGTCAGCGCGCTGGTCAGGTTGGCCCGGCAGAATGCCTCAATGAGTTCGTTGAGTTCGCCCGCGCACGAGATCAAGAACGCGCCGTCGGCGAACCAGCTTTCCGCGCCCGGCCAGAGGCGGTCGGCGAGTTCGAGCAGGCCGCAGCACGCGAAGAACTGACCCGGGTTCGTCGGGTCCACCTTTACGGCGAAGCTCATTTCGCGCCCTCCTTCTCGTACTCGCTCGGCTTGGCGCTCGCGGCGTAGTCCGCGGCGCGCAACAGCGACTCCAGATACGCCAACCCCCAGCGCCCGTATTTGCGCTGCAACCGCCCGAACCGCTGCGGCACCGCGCGCGCCACCGCGGACACGTCGCGGCCCCGCGGCTCCGGGTCGAACGCTTCGTCGGCCGGGAAGTGCGGTCGCCCGCGCCCGTGGTGCGTCGCGATGACGTGCAGCACGAACGCTTTCCATTCCTCTTTCAGTGCGCAAAAGGCTTCGTCGTCAGGCGCGTCGAGTAGCGAACCGAACTCGTGCCGGTACTTCTCCGCGATCCGCCCGCCCTGCTTGCCGGACTTCGCCAGCACGCGCCCCGGCCACCGCGAGTTGCCGAGTACCGTTTGGAACATCTTGCGCCGCTTGCCGAGATCGTGACACTGCGCCGCGACAATCAGCGCGTCAGCCAGTTCACCCAAGTTGCTCCGCAACTTCTCCGCGATAGCCGTGGCATGGCACACAACGTCTTTCGTGTGCGTGTCCCACGTCACCGGGAGCTTGCTTGAGGTCGAACCCTCGCCCTCGCCGCGCTCCGGTATCTCGAACCAGAACCACACTCGTGGTTCAGCGTCTTCGTCTTCGCCAGCGGTGAACGCCTGCTTGCGCACTTCGCGTGCGTTCTTGGTTCGGTCGTCGAAGCCACTCGCGTCGGACCAGATGCGGAACCGCGTGTCGGTGTCGGCGACGTCGCGGTCGGTCGTTTCGGTCGCGGAGCCGTCGAGCAGTCCTTCGCGCAGCCCACCGGCTTGTTCAGGCAGCAGCACCGTGCGCCCGTTGATGCGCTCCTTCTCGTCTTTGTCCGCGAGTTCCTTCAGCGCGAACACGGACACGGTGCCCTCGTCGTCGAGCAGCCACGCGGGCAAGTCCGGGTTGCGCGCGGCGAGCGCCGCGAGGTGCTTGAACACGCGGTCGGACCGGTCGCGGAGCAACTCGTGCGGCTTCACGGCAAAGTCTTCGAGTACCGTCCCCGCGAGTTTGGCGAGCCGCTTGGGATCGTCCTCGACGCGGCGCAATTCCCACACCTCGCGCCGCCACGCGACGTGCGTTTCGGGCGGCTCCCAAGTGCTGACGCCGTGCAGGTACGGCTCCACAGGCGGGCGGCCGGGCAGCTTCTCGCGCACGCTGGTGAGCGCCCATGCGTCGAAGAGGATGTCCGACGTGGGTAGGATCACCGGTTGTGGGCTGAACGCCGCGACACGCGCCGTCGAGTCGAGATCGCCGAGCGCTGACGGGCTGGCATCTCGTTCCAGTTGATTCAGCAGCGCGAGCGTGCGCTTGCGGCGCACTTCCGGTTCCTTCTCCTCGTCGAACTCCTTCGGATGGAAGACGTGAATCTGCGTGTCCGGGCACGCGCCAAAGCGGTTCACGCGGCCGAACCGCTGGGCCATGCTCTCGAACGTGCTGAGATCGCACACGAGGTGATCGGCCGAGATGTTCACGCCCACCTCGCCCGCGCTCGTGCAGACGAGGTACACCGTGCCCGGTTGCGGCGTCACCTTCCACTTTTCCGATTCCGGTGCGTCGTCTTTCGGTTTCGGAAGGAAGCGCGCGAAGATCGGGCACCCGTTTTCGCGCCGCGGGTTCGCCATCAGGTCGCGCTCAAGCCCGCGAAGCGTGCCCGTGAGTTGCTGAACGTTCTGCTTCGCCTTCCGCAGCGCGCCGACGATCTTCTCTACGTCGTCCACCTTGCGCACGAACACCAGTACTGCCGGGCCGTCCGTCTCGCCCTCCTTCAACTTGAACTCCAGCGCTTTCGCGGTGATCGTCTCCGCCAACTTCTTCTCGTCGTCCAGTCCGTACAGGTGAAGCGCCTTCTTCGCGTTCACGCGCTTCTGGACCGTTGCGTTCTTGTGGTCGGCGTCCGACAGTGTGAACGCTTCGCCCTCGCCGCGGGAGGTCGCGGTGAGTTCCATCACGCGAAGCGGGCGGAAGTCATTCGCGCGCGCTTGCTCCTTCTGAATGGCAAGCAGCAGTTCTTGGAACGCCGGTTCCAAGTGGGCTTCGTCGTGGATGATGAGCGCGTCTTGGCCGAGGAAGCCCGCGTGTAGCGGGCGCGTTTTGAACCCGCAGCCGTAGCCGCTGAACAGCAGGCGCGAGCCGATCATGTCCACGGTGCCGCAGATCACCGCCGGGCGCGCCGGGTCCGCGCTCCACTCGCGGTTGTCCGCGAACTGGCCCCGCAACGTGCTGATCGCCAACGGCCGATCCTTCTCGTCACGCTCCTTCGGCTTCAGCGCGCAGAGATCCCAAAGCGCTTCGTTCACAGTCGGCGCGTCGGGAAGGCGATCGCGGAGGTTCTCCACTTCGGTCGTCGTTTGGTCCACCACCGTGCGGCGGTTCACCACGTACACCAGTCGGCGCGGCACCTTCGCACCGCTCGCCAGCGCCAGCAACCAAACGTGAATCACCGACGTTTTGCCGAGGCCGGTCGGCAGATTGCACGACGCGGGGATGTCGCCGGCAAGCATCAGCTTGAACAGCGCGGTTTGCCACGGGAACGGCGGGTTCCCCGCCAGCGCCTCGAACCCTTTCTCGAAGTCGATGTCCGGCATGGGCGATCCTCACAGCACAATGACTACGTCGTTCGCGTCGTAGTTTTCAGTCGGTCGGCCGAGCGCTTCAGTGCGATTCAAACAGGCGTCCGTGATCGGAATGAACAACACTTGGTCCGCATTCAGATCGATCAGTTCATACAGGCAGGAACGCAAGCGTACAAAGTCAGTAGCGCTCACGCGAACCAAAAACACCGAATACTGCTTCCGGTAGCCGTAGTCCTCGCACGCACGGGCCACGCGGCGCAGGCGCTTCGGGTCGGAGATGTCGTAACACACGAGGTAACTGTCCATCGCGGCTCCGACGGTTCGACAGTGTTTCCCGCATGAGACTCTTGTTCGTGCGGACCGGAATCCGATTCGTGCGGAGGTGGGGTGCCACACTCGGCCGCACACAATTCGTGCGCCTACCGCACCGTGAAGCCGGTGTACATCGGCAACTCGCCGCGCACGCAGGCGGCCAGCACGCGGGCCTGCACTTCCAGCATCCGCGCGTAGCTCATGCGGTACCCGTAGGCCGGGTGCGTGATGACCGTTGCCTTGCGCTGTTCGTAGGCGGCGAAGAACTTCTTGCGGCCCGATTCGGTCAGGTGGCAGGCGTCGCGCCACGTCAGGAAGTCGTCCTTCGTCACGCTCTCGTTGTTAATGAGCGTGAGCACCACCGAGTCCGCGATCACCGGGCGGAACTCTTCCATGAGGTCGAGCGCGAGCGACGGCTTGCCGTGCCGCCCGGCGTGGAAGAACCCCTTGTACGGGTCGAACCCGACCGTACACACCGCGGAGAAGCAGTCCTTCGCGAGCATCGCGTAGGCGAACGAGAGCAGCGCGTTCACCGGGTCGCGCGGCGGCCGGCGGTTGCGCGTCGTGAAGTCGAACCCCTTCCCGTCCGGCAGCGGCTTCAGGAACTTGCCGAAGTCGCCGAAGTACACCGCCGCGCCTTGGCCTTCCATGCCCATTAGTTCTTCGATGCTCTTCGCGTCCGAGACACCTTGCAGCACGTTCCACAGGTCGCGTGCGGCCGGTTCGTGACTGCCGCGGGCCTCGTCGCCGCCGCGCAGGTTGCGCATCAGAAGGGCGCGCTGGTTGTGCAACTTCGCGCGCACGACGGCCTTCGCGAGTTTCAGGCACACCTCGCGGTCGGCGAACGCGCGGAACTGAGCCTCACGGAGTGACACGTTCTTCGCCGGGGCCGGCACGAACGCGCCGATGAACCGCCCGTGCCCGGTCACATACGACACCGCGATCTCGTTCGCGGCCATCGTTTCGAGCGCTTGCGTGCTCACCTGTACGTTCCCGCACACCACGACCGAGCGCACCGCGTGCAGCGGAACGCGGCTCAGTTCCTTCCCCTCTTTCTTCACGACGAGGTGTTCGGAGCGCTTCCCAACGCTGCTGCCCGGCTCTTGCAGGTACAGCACCGCGCCGTCGTCGGATTGGGGAATCACGCGCGTGAGGTGCGGCACCTTCGCGTCGGCGTCCGCGTCGCGCGGTTTGGGCGCACCGAGTTCGTAGAGCGTTTCTTCCGGCAGGCACACCGGGGCAAGCGAGCACCCGAAGCACTTGTGCCGCTGTTCGGCCGGCAGCGGCGCGGGCGGCGCGTCGAGCACCTGCAGCTCGCGGCAGCGCGCGATCGCGCCGCGGGTGCGCTCGCGCAGTTCGGGCGTGAAGTCCACTTGCACGCGCTCCCGACTGCCGACGTGGAACTGGAACCCGCGCGGCACCGCGGTTCCGAACGCCTCTTCTAAGAGGAGGGCTTGCGCGCACAGTTGCACCGCGTCGTTGTCCCACACGGTGGGTTTTCCGCCGTCGTCGTGCGGGGCCGACCCGTGTTTGGTTTCGACCGGGAAGCGCTCGCCGGCGCGCTCTTCGATCACATCGAGCACGCCGGAGATACCGAGCGCCTCGCTGCTGAGCGCGATGCCGCGACTGCGCTCCGCGCCGCGGTCGGTGCGGGTCTTGTTCTTGAGGTCCGGGTCGTCCACGCGGCGGTGGTCGAACAGCCCGGCCTCGACGTGTTCGTTCGTGGGCATGACGCAATCGACGTACTGGAGGTAGTACAGCCGCTCGCAGTAGGTCACCTGATTCAGAGCGCGCACCGGGATCGGGTCCGCGGCCGTGGGGTCGGACATGAGCGTGCCTCTTGGGGTGTGCAACTGATGGAGAACGGTGAAGCCGGCGGCGACCGAAGGGCGCTTCGGTCGCCGCCGGTGCCGCCGCGCTAGGCGCTGGCGGGCGGCGGGAGTTTGCGGGCCTTTCGCAGGTTGTGGAGCGTGTGGAGAATCTCGAACTCGCTGCGCTCGACGGCGCTGGCGCGCACGAGCTCGAGGTACTCGTTGCGCAGGTCCGGGTGTTCGAGGATGCGGTCCACGTTGCACTTCGGGTGCGCCTTGCGCATCTGCTCGAACGCCGCGATCAGAACGGGTTCCATGGCGTGTGCTCCTTCGTGGGTGCGGACTGAGTTCCGCAAGGTTGTGGAAAGTGCGACAGGGAAATCGCGGATTCCAACAACAGCCCGCACGCGGTAGGATGCGGGCAGGAGGTTTCGCATGAGCACGACCGACGTTCTTGTGGGCGCGCCGCCGAGTGCGCCGCCCGCGCAGCCGGTTTCGGTGGGCGACCCGACTTCACCCACCGCGTGGCTCACCGCACGCGGGTTAACGGCTGCCTACGAGCGGTTCGTCGCGCTCGCGGGCGAGGTGTTTCCACCGGGCACCACGTTTGAAACCGCGCTCGAACTACAACCGGAAGAGGAAGCGTGCGTGGCGTGCGTGGCGACGGTGCCTACCGGCGCGAGCGCCCGCGACAGCTACAACCGGTTCTCCACACAGTGGGCGCGCCGCCCCGCGCACGACCACACCGCCCCGTTCGCGCTGCTCGTGCGGGTGGCGCACGCATGACCGGGCGCGAACTGCTCGCCTTCGCCCGCGACATCCTCGCTCGCGCCGACGCGCCGCCGGTCGGAACCACAGCGAACGTTGTGTACCGCTCGGCGATCAACCGGGCGTACTACGGCCTCTTCACGGCGTGCGTTGAGTTGCTCAACCGCATCGGCTTCGAGGTGAACAATTCCTCCACCGCACACGCGCACGTCCAACAAGCGCTGAACAACGCGCGACAGGCCGACGCGGTAGACGCGAGCTCGCGCTTGCGGGCGCTTTCCATTGACCGCCGGCGCGCGGACTACGCGCCGGCCGATCCGCACATCGGAACGCGCGCGACCGCCGAACAGTGCGTGGCGTCTGCCGAAGACGCGCTGGCTCTACTCGAAGGCATCGCGGTCGCGGACCTCGGCGCGATCGCGTCCGGCGTGCTGAACTGGGCGACGCTGGCCGGTTCCACCACCATTACGCGCAAGGGCAAGGCGTAGCGCGTCAGTCGGACATTTTCAGCTTCGCGGCACTGGGGTCCACGCTTACCAGCAGCGGGCGCGAAGTGCGGGAAGCTCACCACCGCTTGCCCGGCCGCCAAGTTCGGTACGCGGTCCCACAAGCCTTCGTCCACGTCGCCCACCATGCGCTTCAGCATCGTTACCACTTGCGGGTCTTTCAGCTTGTGAATCACGAAGCTGTTGCACAGGCCCAGCACCTGCTTCGGCAAGTGCGACGGTAGTTGCGTGACGAAGCACAGCCCCAGCCACCGCTTGCGGCCCCGTTTCGCGATCTTCGCCACCTGCTCGAACAGCACCGGGGGCTTGCTCACGCGCTCCTCGCTCAGGAACTCGTGCGCTTCCTCGATCACGATCAGCACCCGCGGCGGTGCGTCGGTCGCGGTCCCGCCGGCTTGGCCCTTTCTACTGCGGCGTTCCCGATCTGCGGAAGCAGCTCCCGCAGCAGGCGTGAGCGCGTGCTCGGAGCCCATCAGGTTCGGGCGTTATCTGGTGCCGACGCGAGCACGAGTACCGCGCGCGGGGCCAAAAACCGTCCGCTGGATTAATCTGGCTGTGGCCGGCACGTCGGAATCGCGCGCCCTTCATTTCGGTCGAAAACCCGTCACTCTACGGTGAACCGCCGGTTAGCTCTCGCGCCGCGGTTCCGCCGCACTGCTCCGTCGGCCCGGTCGCGCATCGGTGCGCGGTCGGTGTCGGACGGTTGTTGGACGTGCGGTGCCCCGGTAGACATCGGAGGTGTTGCGATGGTGTCGTCCCGTTCCGTTCCCGTCCCGCCCCACCCCGACGGGGTGCGCGCCAAATTCGCGTCGGCGCGCGCCGAGCTGTCGGCGGCCCTGATCGAGCGCGAGGACGAGGTGGATCTGGTGCTGACCGCGCTGGTGGCGGGCGAGCACGCGCTGCTCGTCGGGCCGCCGGGCTGCGGCAAGTCGCTGCTGCTCGACTCGGTGTTGGCCCGCACCGGCGGTTCCAAGTTCGCGCTCCTGCTCACGAAGTTCACCACCCTCGAAGAGGTGACCGGGCCGGTCAGTCTCCGCGCGCTCAAGGAGGACCGCTACGTGCGGGTCACCGCGGGCAAACTGCCCGAGGCCGACTTTGCGTTTTTGGACGAGGTCTTCAAGGGGTCGTCGGCGATTCTCAACTGCCTGTTGAAGGTGCTCAACGAGCGTGCGCCGTTTCACGGTTGATGTCGATTGAGCCACAGGCTCCCGGGTTGTGGATAAGACCCGGAGGACACCGGACCAAGCGTCACCCGAAAGGGGGACGCCCAAAATAGCATGTCCGGAAAGTAGGCGGAGGCACCCCGAGGTAGACGGGGCCTCGCGCCGCGAGTCCTGCAAGGTGTGGACAAGGCTACACTGCTTGAACCCCAAAGCCCAAGAGCACGAGGACTCACCGGCCTCCGACGCTACCTATCGGCCGGTTCGCACCCCCGATCCCCGGTTTTCGTTCGTTACCGGGCCAAGATCCACCGGGGGTGACAGGGCTTCAGTGAGAAGCCTGAAGGGCTTGAGTGGGGGTCCTGAAACCTTGCTGTCGTCACATCAACTGGAATACGGGATGGCCTACCGGGCGCGAGCCCCACGGCCACAGAGCCGCCGTAGTAGCCCAACGCCCGGCGTAACGGCCGGGACATGGCGAAGGGCGGCAGGTGTCGAGAACCCCGGACCACAAACACCGGAGTACTGCGAATGCAGCCCATCCAAACGCTGGTTCAGGTTCTCTGCGACAGGGGACTGCGACGTCTCCCTGTGGAACGCTTGTACCGACACGTCAGTCGTGAAGACTTGCTGACCGAGGCGTACGCCAAGATCGGCAGGAACGACGGGGCCACCACGCCCGGAGTGGACGGCCGGACCGTCGACGGGATGAGCACGGAGCAGATCCGGCGGATCTCCCGGGTCCTCAAGGACGGGGACTGGGCGTGGAAGCCCGTCCGCCGGGTTCACATCCCGAAGAAAAGTGGTGGCACACGTCCCCTGGGCATCCCGAGCTGGGGCGACCGCCTGGTTCAGCAGGCGATCAAGTTCGTCCTGGAGCCGTACTTCGAGCCGCAGTTCAGCAAGTACAGCTTCGGGTTCCGGCCGGGCCTGGGTTGCCACCACGCCCTCCGAGAGATCACCCGCTGGAAGGCGGTCAAGTGGTTCATCGAGGGGGACATCTCCAAGTGCTTCGACACGGTGGACCACGCCGTGCTGATGCAAACCCTTGGAGCGAAGATTCACGACGACCGACTGCTCAAGCTGATCCGGACGATGCTGGAGGCCGGGTACCTGGAG
>JALHNS010000072.1 GCA_022843445.1 Gemmata sp. | reverse complement strand
GGCGAGCGCCGCCGCCGGCGGGCCGGTCGAACGGCTCCGCGCGCTACCGCCCGAGGTGATCGCCCGCGCGCTGGAGGGCGAGCAGCCCGGCACGGTCGCGCTGGTGCTCTCGTGCCTCGACCCGGCCGACGCGGGCCGCGTGATGCAGCGCATGCCGCTCGAACTGCGGGCCGAAATCGCCGTGCGCCTCAGCAAACTCGGCGCGCGCAACCCGGCGCTCATGGACCGCCTCGTCGGGGCGGTCGCGGCGAAGGCCGAGCGCCTCAAGGACGCGCCCCGCGAGCCGAGCCAAGAGGAACTGATTACGAACCTCGCCGACATGCTCCGGGCGGTCCCCCGCGCCGAGCGCATGCCGGTTCTCAAAAAGATCGAAGCCTCCGACCCGGAACTGGCGCTGAAGATCGTCGAAAAGCTGTACCGCATCGAAGACCTGCTGCGCATCCCGGATCGCCAGATGCAGGTGCTCCTCGGCAAACTGGACGTGAAGACGCTCGCCGTCGCGCTGAAGAGCGCGGACCCCGCCGTGAGGCAGAAGGTGACGAACAACATGTCCAGCCGGTCGCGCGAGGTGCTGAACGACGAAACCGAGCTGCTGGGCACCGTATCGGCGGCGAAAGCGCGCGAGTCGCAGGCGAAGATTCTCGCGGCCGTGCGCAAAGGTGAAGAAGACGGGGAGATTACTCCCGAAGAATGAGTTGTAGCGGCCCGACGGGCGGTTATACCGGTGCGCGAAAAGGCGCACCGTCGGTCGAAACGCCCGCGGAACTTGAGGAAAATCCGCGCCGACCGGTTCGGCACGGGCCACACATCGCGGATTCGCACCCCATTGTTGCACTGCTCCACCGAACCCGAGCCGCGGGCTTGCAATCGCGGGTCGGCGACGGTAACGAGCAGCGCTAGCGGTGCCGCCCCACCCCGCGAACGGTTCGCGGGGAGCCACCAGCGCGAGGACTCGGTGTCATGCGCAGCGCCTCCCGAAGCGAACCGGCCGAGTGCCGAGTGCGGTTCGATCGTCCGCTCCGCGCGGTCGCGGTGGTGCCGCCGGGCGCACCCCTGCCCGAGTACAAGCCCTCGCGCCAGCTCCCGCCGCCACCCGCCGCACAGAACCCGCCGCCGCAGCCCGCCGCCGAACGCAAACCCGAACCGGACGCGGCCCGGGAAGCCGCACTCGCCGCCGAGCGCGCGGCCGACCGCGCCCACTTGCGTGCCGCGCTCGAACTGGCCCGCGCCGCGGTCGCCGAACTTCACGCCGGTCGGTCGGCCCAAGTGGCCGAGTTGCAGCGCGTCGCGGTGGAAATGGCCGCGACCATCGCCGCCCGCCTGCTACACGACACCGTGACCGCCGGCGAGTTCCCGATCGACGCGAAAGTGCGCGACATGATCGCGCAACTGGGCGACGACGAACCGGTGGCCGTGCGCCTGAACCCGGCCGATTTGCAACTGCTCAAGCAGCGGCTCGCCGGCGACCCGCTCTTGAGCGACCGCGCCGACCCGCGGTTCGTACCCGACCAAGAACTCGCGCGCGGCGCGTGCCGCGTCGAGGGCCGCGAATCGATGCTCGTCTCGGACCTCGCCCGCGAGCTCCAAGACATCCGCGACGACCTGCTACGGAGCCTCGGAAATGCTGGGTCTTGACCTGCCCGCGCTGAACCGCAGTATCACGCAAACGCCGCTGTACAGCATCGGCGGGAAGCTGCGCAGCGTCACGGGGCTGATGACCTCCGCGATCCCGGCGGCGGTCGGCGACCACTGCTACATCGTGCCCAAGAAGGGCGACCCGGTGCTCGCGGAGGTGATCGGCTTCGAGAAGGACATCGCGTACATGGTGCCGTTCGATTCGGCCGAAGACCTGCGCCCCGGCATGCCGGTGATGCGCAAGGGCAAGGGCGCGACGATCCCGGTCGGCGGCAACTTGCTCGGGCGCGTGATCGACGGCCTCGGCCGGCCCATCGACGGCAAAGGCCCCATCACCGGGTGCCGGCCGATCCCGGTGAACAAGCCCGCACCGCCGGCGCTCGACCGCCAGCGCATCCGCGACCCGTTCGTCACCGGCGTGCGGTCCATCGACGCCACCCTCACGTGCGGCCGCGGCCAGCGCATCGGCATCTTCGCCGGCTCCGGGGTCGGCAAGAGCACGCTCCTCGGCGAAATCGCCAAAGGCTCACAGTCCGACGTGAACGTGATCGCCCTCATCGGCGAGCGCGGCCGCGAGGTGGCCCCCTTTCTGGAAGACGTACTCGGCGAAGAGGGCATGGCGCGGTCGGTCGTGATCGTCGCCACCTGCGAGCAAACGCCGCTCATGCGGGTGCGCGCGGCCCAAGCCGCGATCGCCATCGCGGACCACTACCGCGAGGCGGGCGGCAACGTGCTGTTCGTCATCGACAGCCTCACGCGGCTCGCGATGGCGCAGCGCGAACTGGGCCTGCTGCTGGGCGAACCGCCGAGCAGCCGCGGGTACACGCCGAGCGTGTTCGCGGCGCTGGCGAACACCGTGGAGCGGCTCGGGAACGCCGCCGTCGGCGGCATCACCGCTCTGCTCACGGTGCTGGTGGACGGCGGCGACATGGACGAACCCATCGCGGACTTCGTGCGCGGCCTCGTGGACGGTCACATCGTGCTAGACCGCAAACTCGCCGAACGCGGGTTCTACCCGGCCATCGACGTGTCGCGCAGCATCAGCCGCGTCGCCACCGACGTGGTCGATAAGCAGCAGTCGCTCGCGGCGCGCAAGATCCGCGCGATCATGGCGACCTACGCGGACGTGCAAGACCTGATCCGCATCGGGGCGTACGTCCGCGGGTCGAACCCGCAGGTGGACAAGGCGATCGAACTGATGCCGCGGGTAGAAAAGTTCCTGAAGCAAGACGTGGGCGAGCGCTCCGGGTTCGAGCAAACCCGCGCCGCGCTCTTCCAACTGGCGAACGAGTGGAAATTCTGATCAGTGAAAAAGCAAAACTGAAAAGGGAAAAATGGGAGAGAAGAAGGCCGATCCTGCCTTCCTTTTTCCTTTTTCATTCCGCATCGTTCCGCTTGACGTGGTTTGCCCCTTTCGCCATAACCCCGCCACCTCGGAGGTAGGCGGCCGTGAAACGATTCGAGTTCTCGCTGGACCGACTGCTCCGCGTGAAGCGGCAGCTCGAGCGCGTTGCCGAACTCGAACAGCAAAAGGCCCAAGACGCGGTGGCACAGGCCCGCGCGGTGCTGGACGGCTACCGCGACCAACTGCTGCGCGTGTCGGACCAGTTCGCCGCGTGCGTGGGCCGCGCCATGACTCCCCACCAGTGGTCGTCGGCCGCCGAGTTGGCCGAGCGGCTCGGCCGCTCCATCGCGGACCAAGAGCAAGAAGTGGCCCGCGCCGAAGCGCGCCTGCTCGCCGCGGCGCAGGAGCGCGCGCAGGTGGCAACGGAGGTCGAAGCCATTTCGACCCTAAAGCGGCAGCAGTGGGACCAGTGGAAGCAGGAAGCACAGAAGGCCGACCAAGACCGGCTCGACGAGGTCGGGTTGCGGCAGTGGATGAGCGCCCTCGAAGAGCGCGAGGCCGCGCGCGACGCCGACTCCACCGAACCGCCCGCGACCGAAGCCGTCGCCTGACACCAACCGCACACGAGCCATGAAAAACTTCCTCGTCCTCGGTCTGCTCGCGCTCACCCTGTTCTCGGTTTCGGCGGCGCTATCGATTTGGCTGAACCAGTCCAAGCAACCGGTCGAAACCGAGAAGGACAAGAAGGACAAAGACGACAAGGTGACGGCGAAGAACCCGAAGGGCGGCGACCCGAAGGAAGAGCCGAAACCGCAGGGGAAGATCGAACCGCCCGCGAAGGGCACCGAGGGCGAGCTGAAGGAAGCTAAACGGCTCCAAGAGCAAGCCGCGCGCCGCGCCGAGCAAGTCGAGTTGGTGATGCGCGACCTCCAAACGCAGCGCGAGGCCAACGAAGCGCTCGTGCGCCGCGTGTCCGAGGAACTCAGGCGCGCGACCGACGACGTGACCAAGACCGCGGCGGCGATTGCCGCGGCCGACGCCGCGAAGCCCAAGCAACCGGAACCGGAGTTGCTCGACCCGAAGTATTTGGCGAAGATGGCGACGGTGCTCGACGGGATGGAAGCGGCCCCGGCCGCGGCGCTCGTTAAAGAGATGGTGGAGCGCGGCCGGCTCGAAGTGGCGGCTCGCATTCTGCTCCAGATGAAGGGCAGCAAGGCGTCGGCGCTGCTCGCGGAGTTCAAAGACCCGACGCTCGGCGAACAGATTCTCGACAAGATGACGAAGTTGCGCCCCGCGAAGGGGCCGTGACCGGCCGCTCCATTCGCGCCAACGGATTGGCACCATGTCGAACGCCGCAAGTCCCCAGCAACCCGCGCCGCAGCCGCCGGCGCGCCTCTCCGGCGGCCTGCTAGCCGGCGGCGCGCTCGTCGTCGCCCTCGGGTTCGGCCTGCCCGCGCTCTTCGGCGGTGCGGCCGGCGCGCCGGCCGCTCCCACCAAACCCGCGCAGCTCGCACCCGAACCGCTCGCGCCACCTTCGGCCGGCAACATCGGCCTCTCGCTGCTCAAGTTGGCCGGCGGACTCGTCGCGATGTGCGCCGTGTGCGTGCTGGTAGCGAAGTGCGCCGCGCCCAAACCGGCCACCGCCCCGCAAGCGATGGCAGTAGCCGCGGCGCTCCGCGTCGGCGCGTGTACGGTTCAACTCGTGGTCGCGGGCGACCGGCGCTTGCTCGTGGGTACCGACGCGAGCGGCGTGAAAGCGGTGTTGGAGCTTCCGCCCGCACCAGAAGCGCCGCCCGCGGAGGTGCCCGCGGCGCAAGATCCCGCACCCGCGGAACCCCAAAGCCCGCCGTCGCAGGCCGAAATCATTCAACTGCTGCTCAAGTTGCGCGACCGCACGTCCGCTCCGGGTTGATTCGCGGCGCGACTGTGGGTAAACCCCGCGCCTCTGGCCCGCGGCGCAAGTCGCGCGGCCGAACCCGGAGGCGGCACCGTGGGCGACCTCGGCGAACTGTTCGGCCCGAACGGGCTGAACCTGCAAAACCTGTCCCCGCCGGTTCAGCTCGCGCTCGCGCTCGGGGCCACCGCCCTGCTGCCCGCGGCGCTCATGACCACGACGTGCTTCACGCGCATCGTGATCGTGCTGTCGTTCACGCGCCAAGGGTTGGGCACGCAAAACGTGCCCCCGAACCTCGTCCTCACCGGCCTCGCGCTGTTCCTCACGCTCTTCGTGATGCAACCGGTGCTGACCGACATCGACCGGCAGGCGCTGCAACCGTACTTGCAGAAGCGCGTGACCGGGCAGCAGGCGCTCCAAACGGGCTTGGACATCCACAAGAGGTTCATGCTCGAGCGCACCCGCCAGTCGGACCTCGCGCTGTTCGTGCACCTGTCCAAAGCGAAGCCGGTTGAGCACGTCGAGCAGATCCCGTTCCTCACCGTGGTGCCGGCGTTCGTGATTAGCGAACTGAAGAGCGCGTTCATCATGGGCTTCTGCATTTACCTGCCGTTCCTGATGGTCGATCTCGTGGTGTCCAGCGTCCTCACCTCGATGGGCATGGTGATGATGCCGCCGGTGACGATCTCCGCACCGTTCAAAATCCTGCTGTTCGTCCTCGCCGACGGCTGGCACTTGGTGACCTTCGCCGTGGCGAAGAGCTTCGAGGTGGCCAGTGGGTAGTAGGCAGAGAAGACAGAAAACAGGAGACAGCAGTGACCGGTTAGCGGCGGCTCCGCAGGGGGCGCGCCTGTGTCTTCACTCACACCGACCACACACCCCAGCCACTACGATGAGCCTCGAAAACGTAATCCAGATGACGCAGGAGTTGTTCCTCGTCGCGCTCGTAGTGGCGCTGCCGGCGCTGGTGGTGAGCCTCGTCGTCGGGTTGGCGGTCAGCATCTTCCAAACCGTTACGAGCATCCAAGACCAGACGCTCAGCTACGTTCCGCGGATCGTGCTCGTGGGCGTGGTCATCGTCGCCACGCTCGGCGTGTCGTTCCAGCAAGCGGTGGCGTTCACGAAGCGCATGATCGGCTACGCCGGTTCGAGCGGCGAGGTGCGCAACAAATGACACCGCTCGCCATTTACCTCGGGCTGTTGCTCGCGCGGTTGGGCGCGTTCGTCGCGGTGATGCCGTTCGTGGGCGCGCGCGCCCCGCGCGCCGTGAAGGCCGGGTTGGTGGTCGCGCTCGCGGCGTTTTACATCAGCGCCGCCCCGCCGCCCGCGCCGAACGCGCCCGCGGCCGGGGCGGAACTGGAATCGCTTCGCTACGCGCTCGCGCTCTTGCGCGAGATGCTGATCGGGGCGGCGATGGGGTTCGCGTTCGGGCTGTTCCTGCTGCCGGCGCGCGTCGCGGGCGAGTTCGTTACGGTGCAAGTGGGGTTGAACGTCGCGCCGCTCCCGGGGCCGACCGGGAGCGAAGCCGCGGGCGCGATCACCACGCTGTTCGAGACGGTAGCGGCGCTCGTGTTCCTCGTGTCCGACGGGCACCACGTCGTCCTGAGTTTGCTGCACGCGTCGTTCGCGGCGTACCCGCTGGGCGGGGCCGCGGTGCCGGACGCCGCTCCAATGGTCACGGGCCTCAGCACGGCTTACGAAATGGGCCTGTTGCTCGCGGCCCCGCTCGCGGTGTGCATGTTCCTACTGTCGGTCGCGCTCGCGGTGATGTCGCGGGCCGCGCCGCAGTTGAACATTTACTCGGTCGGGTTCACGCTTCAGGTGACGGTGGTACTGTTCGGCGGGCTGTTCCTGACCCCCGAACTGGTGCGCACCCTCACGGCAATCGCGAGGCAGCTCGGCGTCATGCTCCCGGAACTGACGTGAGGGCCGGGCGTGGCAGAAGAAGTCGATCAGGAATCGAAGACCGAAGACCCGACACCGCGCCGGCGCGAAGAGGCCCGGCGGCAGGGGCAGGTGCCGTTCAGCGCGGAACTGGTGGGCAGTCTGGTGTTGCTCGCGGGGATCGTCGGCCTCGGCTACATCGGCCCGGCGCTGTGGAGCGCGATGAAGCAGATATTCCGGCACGACCTCGCGCACTCGTTCCGCGACGACCTCGATTCCGCCAGCGCGGCCGAACTCATGGCGCGGACGGCGTTCCGCGTGCTGATCGCGCTGCTCCCGTTCCTCGCGGCGCTGCTCGCGGTGGGCGTACTCGCTTCGGTCGCGCAAGTCGGGTTCCAGATCAACACGGAGAAGCTGTCACCGGACCCGAACCGGCTGAACCCGGCGAACGGGTTCGGCAAGTTGTTCTCCGCCGGGGCACTGGTGAAGGGGTTGCTCACGCTGGTGAAGGTCGCGGCGCTCGGGTTCGTCGCGTACCTCATCATCGAAGGGCGCGGGGGCGTTCTGCTGGCCCTCTCGCGGGACCGCTTGGGCTACGCCGCGCCCGCGGCGTGGGCGCTGGTGGAGCGGCTGGCGCTCTACATGGCGGCGGCGGTCGCGGCGGTCGCGGTGTTCGACTACCTGTATCAGCGGTACAAGTTCGAGCAATCGCTGCGCATGACCAAAGAGGAAGTGAAGCGCGAGTTCCGCGAGGAAGAGGGCGACCCGCAGGTGAAGGCGCGGCAGAAGCAGCTCGCGCGCGAGCGCCTGAAGCGCAAGATGCTGAGCGAAGTACCGACCGCTACCGTGGTGGTGACGAACCCGACGCACTACGCGGTCGCGCTGCGGTACGATCCGAAAGTCGGGGACGACGCCCCGGTGGTGGTGGCGCGCGGCAGCGGGCAGTTCGCCAAGCGCATCGCGAAGGCGGCCCGCGAGAGCGGCGTGACGGTGGTGGAGCGCCCGCCGCTGGCGCGGGCGCTGGTTGGGGTGAAAGAAGGGCAAGCTGTGCCGGCCGGGCTGTTTCGCGCGGTTGCGGAAGTGATCGCGTTCGTGTACAAGCTGCGCGGCACCGGGCAGCAAGTCGGTGCGTAGCACCGGCGGTGCGCCGCAGTTGAAAGTTCGCGCCGCGGTGTGAAACCCGCCCGGTGCGGCACGGAAAATCAGGCCGGGGTACAGCGCGCACGCGCGCCGCCGCCCGGCCGCGTTCTAACTCTCAGTGTCGCCGCACGGAGGCGACCGCGAACGGACCCCGCGCATGGCGACCGACCCGCGACCCGCCCCTGCCGCTAACACCCCGCTGCTCGCGCGCAGCGAGTTGCTGCTTTCCGTGGCGCTGCTCGGCCTGCTGGTCGTGTTCCTCGTGCCGCTGCACCCGGTGGTGCTCGACCTGCTGCTCGCCTTCAATATCGGGGCAACAATTTTATTGTTGCTCGTTACGCTGACGGTGAAGCAACCGCTCGACTTCTCGACGTTTCCCTCGCTGCTGCTGCTGCTCACGCTGTACCGGCTGGCGCTGAACGTCGCGACCACGCGGCTCATTCTGCTCGACGGCCACGCGGGCAAGGTGGTGGAAGCGTTCGGCAAGTTCGTGGTCGGCGGCAACTTGGTCGTCGGCCTCGTGATCTTCCTGATCCTCATCGTGATCCAGTTCGTGGTCATCACGCGGGGGGCCGGGCGGGTGTCGGAGGTCGCGGCCCGGTTCACGCTCGACTCGCTGCCCGGCAAGCAGATGGCGATCGACGCCGAACTGAACGCGGGCATGATTAACGAGGCCGAGGCGAAGAAGCGCCGGCAGGCCGTGCTGCGCGAGAGCGAGTTTTACGGCACGATGGACGGGGCCAGCCGGTTCGTGCGGGGCGACGCCATCGCGGCAATCATCATCACCGCGATCAACCTCGTCGGCGGTTTCGTACTGGGCCTGATTGCCGGAATGCCGCTCGCCGCGGCCGTGAAGAAGTACTCGATCCTCACCGTCGGAGACGGGCTGGTGACGCAGATTCCCGCCCTCATCACCGCGACCGCGTCCGGCATGTTGGTCACCAAGGCCACGTCCGGCAGCAGCCTCGGCCAAGAGTTGGGGGCGCAGTTCGATTCCTCCGTCGGTCCGATGCGCCTCGGCGGCATCATCCTGCTCGTGCTCAGCCTCATGCCCGGAATGCCGCTCCTCCCGTTCATGCTGCTGGGCGCTGCGTTGCTCTTCGCATCGCGCCAGTTGGCCGCGCAACAAGCGGCGCGGGAAGACGAACAGCGGGTCGCGGAACAGCAGGCCGCCGCCGAACCGCCGCCCGCGGCCCCGAAGTCGCCGGTGGAGGGCTACCTCGAAGACTTCCTGACCGCGGACCGCGTGAGCCTCGAAATCGGCGCGGGCCTGATCCCGCTGGTGAACGCGCGCCGCGGGCCGGGGCTGCTCGACCGCATCGGCGGGTTGCGCCGCGACCTCGCCAAGCAGAGCGGCCTGTGGGTGCCCGCGGTTCGGGTGCGCGACAACCTCGGCCTCGATTCGTTCGCGTACCGCGTGCTGCTCGGCGGGCGCGAGGTCGCGCGCGGCGAGGTGCAACCGGACCTGTGGCTCGCCATCGACCCGGGCGGCGCGACCCGCGTTCCGCTGAGCGGCGAAGACACGCGCGAGCCGGCGTTCGGACTGCCGGCGAAGTGGATCGCCGAGGGCGACCGCAACCGTGCCGAGGCCGCCGGCTACACCGTGGTAGACGCGCCGAACGTGGTCATCACGCACTTGGGCGAAGTGGTGCGCCGGCACGCGGGCGAACTGCTCTCGCGCGACGACCTCAAGGCGATGGTGGACAAAGTGCGCGAGACCGCGCCCGCGGTGGTGGACGACCTGATACCCAACCCGCTCGGCATGGGAGCGCTCCACCGCGTGCTCACGAACCTGCTCGACGAGCGCGTCCCGATCTCGAACCTGCCCCGCATTCTGGAGGCGCTCGCGGCCCACGCGGGTGCCGTGAAAGACCCGGCGGAACTCGCGGAGCGCGTGCGGCTCGACATCGGCCGCGCCGTCGTGGACCGGTTCCGCGACCCGAACGGCCGCATTCGCGCCATCGTGCTCGACCCGCGGCTCGAAGTGGAACTGCGCCGCGCGTCGCAAGGGCAAACGCTGGTGCTGGACCCCTCGCGGCTCGAGCAGCTCACGCTCCGCGTTGCGGCCGAACTGCGGAAGGCCAACGCGCGCGGCTACGAAGTGGCGCTGCTGTGCGACGCGAGCCTGCGCCGCGCCCTGCGGAACGGGCTGGTCCGCGCGCTCGCGGACCTCTCCGTGGTGAGCTACCAAGAGATTCCGACCGACCTGCTGATGGAACCGGTCGCGGTGATCCGACCGGAAGAGTTGACGAGTACCGGCCCATCGGCCGTGGGCGCGCTGTTCGACGCGCCGAAGCCCGCCTGACACCCTTGATCTGCCCACGAGTTCGCCATGAGCCAGACGAGCGGAACGGTTCGCGCCTACCAACGGAATGCCGAACAGCAGCGCCGCGACGACCTCATCATCGGGCACCTGCCCCTCGTGAAGCACGTCATCGGCCGGCTCCTCGGCGACCTGCCCGCGAGCGCCGACGCGGAGAACCTCGAAGCCGCCGGCGTGCTCGGCCTCGTGGAAGCCGCCGCCAAGTTTGACCCGACCCGCAACGCGCAGTTCAAAACGTTCGCCTACCTGCGCATTCGCGGCGCGATCATCGACGAACTGCGCCGCAACAGTCCGCTCCCCCAACACGTGCTCGCTCGCGTCGCCATCGTGCGGAAGGCGTGCCGCACACTGCCGCAACCGGTGACGGTCGAAGCCATCGCCGCCGCGACCGGCCTCACGGTCGATGAGGTGGCCGACGCGCTCGCCGCGGAGCGCTTCGCGAAAACGACCTCGTGGGAGCAAAGCGCCGAACCGAACGGCTTCGAACCGGCGACGACCGGTGACGCGGCCGGTTCCGAGGCCGAGCGCTGGGAGTCGATTCAGCAACTGACGGAAGCCATCGAAGCGCTGCCCGAAAAGGAGCGCCTCGCGGTGACGATGTACTACCGCGAAGACATGCGGCTGAAGGAAATCGCGGCGGTGCTGAAGCTGTCCGTGTCGCGCGTCTCGCGGCTGCTGAGCAAGGCCACCTTCGAACTCGGCGAAGCATTGAAGGCCCGCAACGCGCTCACCGCGACCGCGTGACCTTTTTTGCCTTTGCCCTCTCCCCTTGCCGGAGAGGGTGCCCGCGCTTCGCGGGCGGGTGAGTAACTGTGGCGGCGAACCGGGGTCGAAACTGTGGAAAACGACTGGAAAACCCCGGTCGCCGCCACAGATTACTAGGGCCTTCGGCCATACTAGGGGTGAGGCGGGCGCGCGTTTCAGTCGAACGTGATTGAAGTTGTTCCGCGCCCCTCACCCGGCCTCGAAGACTCGGCCACCCTCTCCCACGCTGACGCGGGGAGAGGGCAATACCAACCACCCCTCACTCTTCCAGCAGCACCCGCCCGACGCGGTAGAAGCTGAAATCCGGGAACAGCACCTCCCACAGCTTCGCGAGCGCGTCGGGCGAGATCGTGTCCGCGATCCGGTCCCACCACTCGCGCACCGCGCGTTCGAGCTTCTCCCGATACGCCATCAGATCCGCACCGTAGACCTGATACCCGAGGCTGTGCGTGTGCGGTTCCACTACCGGGCCGACGGACGCGAAGTCCGGTTCTGGCACCCCCGCGGCGCGCGCCGCTTTCAATATCTGGTCGCGGCCCTCCGGCAGCAGTTCGCGCAGGAACGGGCCGATCGGCGTTTCGCGAATCGCGAGCGCGTGCAGGCGCGCGGCCTCCGCTTCCGCGTCTGCGCGCTCTACGAAGCTCGCGACCGGTGTGCCTTGCGGCGTCTCCTCGTCGTCTTCGCCGGTGCGCGTGTAGAACTCCGCTCGGTCGCTCCACCGCGACGCGAACGGCGCGAACCGCACCACCACCCACAGCGAAGGGCGCTTCCCGCGGGCCATTAGCTACCCTCCGGCAGTTCGATCTCGCGCACCTCGTAGAACGGCACCTCGTCCACACCGAAGCACCCGCCCTCGTAATCTTCGGGATCGTCCTCGCCGGGAATCGCGCGCTTCGGTGGTTCGCGGTGCGGCCCGAACGGCTCTTCGTCCGCGAACCGGCGCTCTTGCATGTCGAACGGGAACAGGTTGTGCGCGCCGAAGCCCACGGGAACCGGCGCGCCGGCTTCGGGCAGGTTCAACTGGGTGCGCCACTGCTCGCGGGCTTGGGCGTTCAGTCGTGCGCACTCTTCCTCGGCGCGAGCGCGAGTGCGGTACGCGGTGTGCGGCGCGCCGCCCTCTGCCGGTGGGTAGAACCACTCGTCGTTGTAGTTCCACTGAATTTCGAGCACGAGGTACGCGACCGCGCGCTTCGGCCGCTCGCTCACTGAGTAGAAGCGAAGGCGGTCCATCGCTTCCCACACGCGCGCGACTTGGTTCGGCGCGAGCGAACCGCGGCACTTGTCCCACCAGTGCGCCCACGACCGGTACACGCCTTCGGGCAGCGGTTTGGCTTCCATCATGGCCCGCGTGTAGCGGTTCAGCGGTTGGCCGAGCGAATCGGTGTCGCCGACGGGGTCGAACAGCGGCAGCACGATGTCCACGTCTTCGAGGAAGTCGCAGAACACGCTTTCGGGCATGTGCGACCGGTCGGCCCAGAGCGTGCCGCAGCGGAACGGGTTGACGTGCGCGCGGGCCGCCGCCTCGCGCGAAGCCCGGTCGCGTTCAGCTTCGTCGAAGGTATCGAATGCCGCGACGCGGGTTTCGCCGCCGAGCCGCACGCGGGTTTCGTTCGCGGCGCGCCAGTTCGCCCGCGACACCACGAAGTGCGTTCCCGCCATTGCTCACCCCTTCCAATTCCCGCACGGCCACGTCGCGTCGCGCACCGGTTCGAGCACCTTCAGCACGTCCGCCAAGAGCGCCGCGTCCGGGGGCGCGCCGAGCGCGTTCAGGTTCGCGTCCAGCTCACTCGCGCGGGCCGCGCCGCTCAGCGTGGTGGGGATGCGCGCCTCCGCGAGCGCGAACCGCATGCCCAAGTCGCTGATGTCCGCGCCGCGCGCGGCGCACAACTCCGCGGCGGCTTTGCACGCGGCGCGCACGTCCGCGCCGGCCGGGTGCCACGCCTGCGGCCCCTGATGCGTGAGCAACCCGAGCGACAGCGGGCTTGCGTTCATCACGCCCACCCCGCGCGCCTCGGCCGCCGGCAGGAACTCCGACAGTAACCGGGTGTTCTGCAACGTGAAATGCGCGTAGGAGATCACCGCGTCCAGTTCGCACGTTTCGATGGCACGCTTCAGCAGCGGCAGCGGGTAGCACGACATGCCGATGAACCGCGTTTTGCCCTCGTGCTTCAGCCGCTCCAGTTCGCGGTACGTTTCGTTGAACACGAAGTCGTAGTCGTCCGCGAACTCGATGTCGTGCGCGAGCAGAATGTCGACGTGATCGGTGCGGAGTCGTTTGAGTGAGGCTTCGACGCACGCGCGCGTCCCGGCCGCGGTGAAGTCGAACAGCGCGCGGTCGAGCCGGCACGCCTTCGTGCAGATGAACACCTTCTCGCGCAGCCCGCCGGCGAGCGCCGCGCCGAGCAACTCTTCGGACACGCCCTTGCCGTAGTACGCGGCGGTGTCGAACAGGTTCACCCCGCGGTCGACGGCGTGCCGCACGCACGCACTCACTTCTTCGGGCGAAACCGCGCCGTACTGCTGCCCGAAGGCCGCACCGCCTTGCCCCAACACCGAGACGCGCAAGCCGGTCTTGCCCAAAACGCGGTAGTCCATCTTGTGAGTTCCAAGTTCCAGAGTTCCAAGAGTTCCAAGTTGGTGAACCCGGTTCGCCCAAAGTGCCCACAACCGCGGCGCATTGCAACTCGGAACTGCGCGAATCCGGGTCCGGCTTGATTCGTTGCGCGGCGGCGCTATAAGTCCCGGCCTTCGTGAACACACACCGGGCCGGAGTACCACCGCGTGCGAGGCGGGCGGCGTCCAACTTGTGTCGGGCTGATCGCGGTGCTCGCCGCGCTCGCGGTCGCGCCCGCGGCCC
The DNA here is from genome assembly GCA_022843445.1 of Gemmata sp. Taxonomy (GTDB): domain Bacteria; phylum Planctomycetota; class Planctomycetia; order Gemmatales; family Gemmataceae; genus Gemmata. The sequence continues at coordinate 8,209 of JALHNS010000072.1, read as the reverse complement.
GCGCGCAGCCCGTGCGCCGGCTCACCGGTCTCGACCTCCCGTTCCAAGACACCGAGCGCCGCCCGGACCCGCTGCCGACCATGTCGCCGGTGCCGCCGCGCTCGGAGTACCAGCCGCCGAGCGATCCCGACGACCCGCGCGACCCGCCGGGCGGCGGCGCGCCGATCGTCGTTCCGCCGGGCGCGGTCATCCCCACGCCGCGGTCGAAAATTCGCAACGTCACTTACGGCTCGCGGTACGGCACGCCGTACTTCACCGAGGGGGTCGATTTCCCCGACGGGAGCAAGCGCATCCTGTTCACCGGCGGCCTGATCGTCAGCGTGGAAAGCGCCGACGGCAGCGAGCGCACCGAGTTGGCCGCCGATGATGTGGTGATCTGGTACAAAGGGGCCGAGCGCCCGGACCAGCGGAACGGGTTCACCACCACCGGCGACGGCACCACGAAAGCCGAAGTGTACTTGGCCGGGAACGTGGTCGTGCGGTCGCGGCACGGCGGACCGAAACCCACGAACCAGACGCTCCGCGCGAAGGAGGTGTACTACGACGCGGAGGCGAACCGCGCCGTCGCGGTGAAGGCCGAACTCGAAATGGCGCTGCCGGGGTTCAGCGACCCGCTGCGGCTCGAAGGCGACGAAGTGCGGCGACTGGACTTGGAGAACTGGGAGGTGCTGCGCGGCTCGGTGAACGCGAGCAAACTGCCCAGCGACCCGGGGCTGCGGCTCGACGCGTCGCGGTTCACGCTGAACCAGCGCCGCGTCACGCGCCGCAACCTGTTCGGCTTCGTGGTGCGCGACCTGCGCACCGGCGAACCGGTCGAATACACGCAGCAACTGGTGACGGGCGATAACGTGGTCACGCGGCTCGGCGGGGTGCCGGTGTTCTACCTGCCGCGGCTGCGGGCGAACGCGAACGACCCACTCGGCCCGCTGGAAGGGTTCAGCTTCACGCAGAACCGCGTGTTCGGTTCGCAGTTCTACACCAGTTGGGACCTGTTCGAGTTGCTCGCGCTGCGGCCACCGCCGGGCGACAAGTGGCGGCTCGATCTGGATTACCTGAGCGACCGCGGCCCCGCGGCCGGCACCACCTACACCTACCGCGTGCCGGGCGCGACCGACCGCGACCCGGCCCGCGGGCAGGGCTTCGTGCTCCTGTACGGCCTGCGCGACCGCGCGACCGAAGACATCCTCGGCGGGTTCCGCGGGTCCGAACCCACGTTCCCGGACTTCCGCGGCCGCGCGCTGTGGCGGCACCAGCAGGAAGTGGGCGACGAGTTCTACTATCAGGGCCAGCTCGCGTACCTGAGCGACAAGAACTTCTTGGAGCAGTACTACAAGAACGAGTTCGACACCGGCCCGAACCAAGAGACCTTCGCGTATTTGAGTTGGGCGCGGCGCAACCTCGGCGCGAGCGCGCTCGTGAACTACCGGCTCGACCGCGCGTGGGCCGCCGAAACGAACTGGCTGCCCCGCGGCGACGCGCACCTGCTCGGCCAAACGTTCCTCGACGACCTGTTCGTCTACAGCGCGCGGGCGAACGCGGGCTACGCGCAAGCGCGACCCGCGGAGATCGGGCCGTTCGCGGTGCTGCCCACCGACCGGCGCACCGAAACCGGCCGGTTCCACCTGTGGCAGGAGCTCAGCGCGCCGTTCGCCCTCGGCGCGGTGAAGTTGGACCCGTATGCGCAGCTCGCGCTCACCGAGTACACGAACGACCTCACCGGGAACGAGATCGGCCGCGTCGCCGGCGGCGGCGGCGTGCGCGCGAGCCTGCCGTTCTCGCGGCTCTACGGCGACGTGAGTAGCGAACTGCTGAACCTGCGCGGGCTGTACCACAAAGTGGTGCTCGGCGGGAACTACCGGTACACGCGCACCAACGAACCGTTCACGCGGTTCCCGCTGCTGGACCGGTTGAACGACGACGCCATCGATCAGACGTACCGCAACATCACGCCGTTCCAACCGCTCACCGTGCCCGGGCCGGACGGGTTCGCGCTGGCGAACTCGCCGATCTTCAACCCGCAACTGTACGCGATCCGCCGCTTGGTGGAAAACCGCGTTGACACGCTCGGCGACGTGAACGTGCTGCAAATGGACCTGCGGCAGCGGTTCCAGACGAAGCGCGGCTACCCCGGCATGGAGCACACGGTCGATTTCCTCACGCTCGACGTGAGCGCGTCGTACTTCCCGGACTCGGACCGCGACAACTTCGGCAAGCCGTTCTCCTTCTTGGAGTACAACACGCTGTGGAACGTGGGCGACCGCACCGCGCTGGTGTCCAACGGCTGGTTCGAGCCGTACAAGGGCGGCAGCCGGTACTGGACCGCGGGCGTGTTCCTGAACCGCACCGATCGCACGAGCATCTACCTCGGCTACCGGCAAACGGACCCGCTGAACAGCAAGGCGGTGAACCTGAGCGCGAGTTACCAGCTCAGCTCGCGGTACTACGTGACGACCGGGCTGAACTACGACTTCGGGCTGTCGCAAGCGCTCACGAACTCGTTCACCCTGTCGCGCACGGGCACGGACCTCACGGTGTCGGTCGGGTTCACCTACAACGCGTTCGTGAACAACTTCGGGTTCCAGTTCTTGGTGATCCCGAACCTGCTGAGCGGCGGGCGGTTCGCGGCGACGCCCATCGCGCCCGGCCAGCGGCGCTAGCCCGCCGCGTGAGCGCGGGAACGGATGTCTCTTGGGAGCGCGCATGACCACGGACCCGTGGGACCCGGACGCCGCGCTCGAGCCGCACAAGCCGCGGCGCTGGCGCGACAAGTTCCGCGAGGCGTTCCGCGGCGTGAAGAAGGGCATGCGCGGGCAGAGCAGCTTCGCGGTCCACATCTTCTGCGCGGTGCTCGCGGTGGTGCTCGCCGCGGCGCTCGACTGCGACCACGTGGAATGGTGCCTCGTGGTCGGGTGCATCGGGTTCGTGTTCGCGGCCGAACTCATCAACAGCGCGATCGAAGCGCTGTTCCGCGGCCTCGAGCGCGAGGCCCGCGACCGCGTGTACCACTGTCTGGATATCGCCGCGGGCGCGGTGCTGGTCGCGGGCCTAACGGCCGCCACCGTGGGCGCGCTGGTGTTCGGCCGCAAGCTCCTTCTTCTCTTCCACTTGATCGGCTAAATCGTAGTCGCGGGCGGGTTCGGAACGTACACAAGCGGTGCCACATTCATCTCACGGAGCAACCGCGATGGCACACACCGTCACGTTCAAAGGCAACACGGTCCCGCTGGCCGGCAGCGCGCTGAAGGTCGGCGACGCGGCCCCGGCGTTCGCCACGCTCAAAGTGCTGGACAAGGTCACGCTGGCCGACACGCCCGCGAAGGCGCGCCTGTTCAGCGTGGTGCCGTCGCTGGACACGCCCGTGTGCAGCATGCAGACCAAGAAGTTCGACGACGGCCTGAAGGCGCTCGGCGACACGGTGGCGTGCTACACGGTCAGCCTCGACCTGCCGTTCGCGCAGAAGCGGTTCTGCTCGGCCGAGGGCGTGAGCACCATGACTACGCTTTCGGACGTTCACGACCACTCGTTCGGCAAGAACTGGGGCGTGCTGATCGAGAGCGGTCTGCCGCTGAAGTTGCTGGCGCGCGCGGTGTTCGTCGTCGACAAGGCCGGGAAGATCGCCTACGCAGAGTACGTGCCGGAAGTGACGAGCGAACCGAACTACGCCGCCGCGATGGACGCGCTGAAGAAAGCCGCCGCTTGAGAAGGAGACAGGAAGCAGCAGACAGTGTGCGCGCGTTTAGAGGAGGTCCCGAAGGGACCGCGCGAATGAAGGCACGGCCCCTTCGGGGTCTCCGCTAACCTCCTGTTCCCTGCCTACTGCCTCCTGCTCTCGGACCCACTGCTTCCTGTTCCGAGACCCCTGTAGTTTTACAATTCCACTCGCCGCGCCTGCATCTTGCCCATTTTCCGCGGAAGATGGCTAAGGACGGTCGGGCGCGCGGACCTTAACGGTTGTAACGGCTGTCGCCGCATGTGGCGGTTGTGGGGGAACCTGAAACCGGTTGTGCGGACACACCCGCGACTTAGCTTAAAGAGTGACTCTCGGCCCAGCGCCGTGCCCGCTCACCAACCGGAGTTCCCCACCATGACCTTCACCCGCAGCGCCGCGGCGCTCGCGCTGGCCCTCGCGGGCCTCGCGGTGCCCGCCGTGCCGGCGCGGGCCGCTTGGGACAACGTGTTCCAAGTGGCCTGCAACAACTGCAACAAGCCGCGCGTCGCGTTCAGCAACCCGTGCCCGCCGGAACCGTGCCCGCAACCGGAAATGCGCATCAGCTACGTGCAGCGCACGTTCTACCAACCCGTAACGGAGATGGTCCGCAAGAGCTACTACGAGCCGGTTACCAAAAAGGTGACCAGCTACTACTACGAGCCGGTGACCGAGTACAAGTACACCACCTACTACGACCCCTGCACCGGGTGCCCGCAGCGCGTGTGCACGCCCACCACCTCGTACCGGCTCCGCAGCCAGTGCAACAGCGTGACCAGCTACGTGGAGCGGTGCGCGATGGTGCCCGTGACCACGCTGAAGCCGGTCACCTACCAGCAGCCGGTGGTGAGCTACTACTACCCGCCGACCGCGAGCGGCTCGTTCTTCCCGCCCGCGCCGCCCGCGGTTCAAGGGCCGACCGTCGAGCAGCTGCGCGACAACCCGCCGAGCGTGATGCCCGGCGGCAGCGACACGAACATCCCGAAGACGCAAGTGCCGGTCGATCCGTCCATGTCGCGCCCGCGGCCGAACACCGCCCTGCGCCCGGAGAAGACCGTGAGCCGCAGCAGCACCGTCGCGGTGCGCGGCGAGGTGGTGACCAACGACCAGATCACGCCGCGGCCCGGCGCGAAGCTGGTGTTCGTGAGCGCCGAGAAGCCGGACGAGAAAAAGTACGCGACCGCGAACGCCTTCGGCGAGTTCGACCTCACCCTCAAGGCCGGCACGTGGCTCATGTACGTGGGCGGCACGAGCGGCAACGCGGACTTCCACAAGAAGCTCACGCTCGGCGACCGCGACACCGTGGATTACAAGGTGGTTTCGCGCTAACGTAAGGGCAGGCTTCCAGCCTGTCCCGAATACGAAGCACACGAAGCCCGTTCCCTAGGGAACGGGCTTCAATTGTTACACGGGACAGGCCGGGCGCCCGTCCTACGAGAAGGCCCGCGCCAGTCGCAGGTGCTGTTCCAAGTCGAGCGCTTCGCTGCGCAACTTCCCGTCGATGCCGAGTTCGGCGAGTTTCGCGTCCACGTCGGCTTTGTCCTTCGCCCCGGTCGGCCACCCGCTCAGCGCTTGGCGCAGGTTCTTCCGCCGGTGAACGTACAAGTCGCGCAGGAACGCGCGGAACGCCGGCACGTCGCCCACCTTCGCGCGTTTCTCGGCGTTCGGCTTAATCAGCACGATCGCCGAATCCACCTTCGGCCGCGGGTAGAAGTTCGTGGGCAGCACCTTCCGCACCGTCTCCACGTCCGCGACGCTCTGCACCAGCACCGAGAGCGCGTTGTAGTCCTTCGTACCGGGAACCGCTCGCAGGCGCTCCGCGATCTCCCATTGCACCATCACCACCATCCGCTCGATGTCCGGGCGCGCGACCAGCAAGTTGCTGATGAGCGGCGTCGCGATGACATACGGCAGGTTCGCGATCAGCTTCTTGTTCGTGGCGCTGACGCGCGCCGCTTCTTCGTCCCACGCGGCGAGCATGTCCGGGTTCAGCACGCTCTTCTTGGCGAGGCAGTCGCCGAACACGAACCGCACGTTCGGGCGCGGGCCGATGATTTGCTTCGCCACCGGTTGCAACGACTTGTCGATTTCCACCGTGACGACCGCACCGGCGTGGTCCGCGAGCCGCCCGGTGAGCGCCCCGGTGCCCGTGCCCACTTCGAGCACGGCGTCGGTCGCGGACACCTCGCCTGTTCGCACGATCAGGTCGAGCAGATTCAGGTCGATGAGGAAGTTTTGGCCGAGTTTGCTCTTCGCCTCCAGCCCGTAGCTCTCGAAGAGCCGGTGCAGGTACGAGAGCGTTTGGCGCGGCGACGGGACCGGTTGCGGAGTGTCGGGCATGTGGCCTCAAATGGTGATGCTCATTCGCTGAAACAGTTTTTGTACGTGTTTCGCGAGCAGGTCGAACTCCAAATTCACCGCCGCGCCCGGTTTCTTGAATCCCAACGTGGTGACGGCGCGCGTGTGCGGGATCAGCATCACCGCGAACGAGTCGTCGGTGGGTTCGATCACCGTGAGGCTGATGCCGTCCACCGCGACCGAACCTTTGGAAACCAGCAGGTCCGCGAATCCGGGCGGGAACCCGAACCGAACTGTAAGCCAGTCCCCGGTTTGCTTCTCGTCGAGCACGGTGCCGACGCAATCGACGTGCCCGGTCACGAAGTGGCCGCCGAGCGCGTCGCCGGCGCGCAGCGCGCGTTCGAGGTTCACGCGGTCGCCGGCCGCGAGCGCGGCGAGCGTGGTTTTGGCGAGCGTTTCGGGGCCGGCTTCAAAGTCGAAGCTGTCGCCGTCGCGCGCCACCACCGTGAGGCACGCGCCGTTCACGCTGACGCTTTCGCCGACGGTGAGCAGCGGTGCCAGCGCGTGCTCCGTGACGCTCAAGCGCCGCCCGCCGGCGGCGTCGGTGAGCGTGCAAACCGTTCCGAGGGCTTGTACCAAGCCGGTGAACATGGGAAACCTGAATAAGATAGCGCGGTTCGCGCGGTCAGAGCGGTTCCGGTGAGCGCGCGGGCCGCGCCCGGACGATATCTCCACGGAAGGTATTCTACGCTGGGGATCGTTCGATGGGCATGCTCGACCACTGGCAGCCGGTGGCGCTGTCGCGCGCGCTCCGCAAGAAGCCGCTGGGGGTGGTGGTGGCGAACCAGCCGGTCGCGCTGTTCCGCACGGCGAGCGGCGCGCCGGCTGCGGTGTCGGACGTGTGCCCGCACCGCCGGCTGAAACTGAGCGCCGGCGCGGTGGCGGGCGACCGCATTCAGTGCAAGTACCACGGGTGGACGTTCGACGCGTGCGGCAACGGCGAAAGCCCGGGCGCGCCGAAGATGACCACCTGCACCACGAGCTACGACGTGCGCGAACAGCACGGTCTCGTGTGGCTGAAGAACCGGCACAGCGCGCCGGCGTTCCCGCACATCGAATCCGACGGCTACCTGCCCATCTGCACGCTCGCACACGCGGTGCCCGCGCCGCTCGAACTCGCCGTAGACAACTTCAACGAGATCGAGCACAGCGGCACCGTGCACGACACCTTCGGCTACGACCTCGACCGCATGAGCGAGGTGAAGGTGACGTTCGAATCGACCGACGACGAGGTGCGGGTGACGAACGCCGGCCCCACGAAGCGCATCAACCCGCTGTTCGCGTGGTTCATCGGCATCCGCAAGGGCGACACGTTCCACGACCACTGGACGACGCGGTTCTCGCCGGTGTACTCGCGGTTCGATCACTGGTGGACCAGCACGGACGGCTCGCGCGAGAGCATGGTGCGGTGGCGGCTGTACATCTTCTTCGTGCCGCAAGACGACCAGACGACGCGCGTGTTCTCGGTCACCTTTGCGAAGTCGCGGTACCCGGGGCCGGGCGGCGGTTTGCGACTCGTGCGGTGGATGTTCCGCCGCGAGATCGACCGCGAGATCCGCTCCGACGTGAACATGCTGTACCACATGGCCGACTACGGCACCGGCATCGAGGGGCTGAAGCTGAGCCGGTTCGACAAGGTGCTGGGTCTGACGCGCGAGCGCATCGCCCGCGTCTACCGCGGGCAGCCCGCGCTCCGCGTCGCGCTGGCCTAATAACGGCGAACGGCCGGTGTGAGCCGGCCGGTGAACGTCGCGAGGACCGTCACGGGCCGGCTCGCACCGGCCGTTCGCCACGTCATTGCGCTTAGTAGCGGTAGTGGTCGCTCTTGTACGGGCCGGTCTTGCTCACGTGGATGTACGCGGCCTGTTCTTCCGTCAGTTCCGTGAGCTGCACGTTCAGCGTCTTCAGTTGCAGCCGCGCCACGTGCTCGTCCAGCTTCTTCGGCAGCACGTACACGCCCACCGGGTACTTGTCGATGTGCTGCCACAGCTCGATTTGCGCGAGCACTTGGTTGGCGAACGACGACGACATCACGTAGCTCGGGTGCCCGGTGCCGCAGCCGAGGTTCACCAGCCTGCCCTTCGCCAGCAGGATGATCCGCTTCCCGTCCGGGAAGATGACGTGATCCACCTGCGGCTTGATCTC
>JALHNS010000071.1:21361-22250 GCA_022843445.1 Gemmata sp. | reverse complement strand
GGCGCTACCACGCCTCCCGTGCTCGTGGCCGCGCCCGCCGCCCCCACGACGCCGGCGCTGCCGCCGATTCCCGGCCCCGCGATCCCGGACGCGCCGAAGCCCGAAAAGCCCCTGAATCTCAAGCCGAGCGCGCAGCCGACCTTCTTGCCCGCGGGCGCGACCGAGCCGCCGCCGCTGCCGCTGACCCCGCCGAGCGCGCCCGTGCCGCCGGTCGTCACGCCCGCGCCGTCGAAGCCGGACGCCAAGCCCGCGAAGCCGGCACTCGAACCTCAGCCCCTCGACGCCATCCCGATGCCGCCCGTCGGCGATCTGATTCCGCCGGCCGCGCCGCCCAAAGCCACGCCGCCGAGCGCCCCGCCCGCGCCGCCGGTGAAAGAACAGCCGCGCATCCCGGAGGAGCGCATCCCGCCGCTGGAGGCGCAACCGATGGTGCCGCTCGTACCGGTTCCGGGCGCGGCGGTGCCCAACGTGCCGCCGGTCGCGGCCGTGCAAGACGCCACCAAGTTCCGCATTCTGCTGCGCGTCGGCGAGGGTGAGCCGACCTTCGAAGTGAAGCACGGCGACAACCTCGTGCTGAAGGTGGCGTGCGAGAAGGTGGACATCAAGTCGCCGGACAAGGGCACCGGGCTGTCCGAAGTGGTCGCGAAGGGCAAAGTGCAGTTCGCCGGGTTCGGCGCGATCGGCACGTGCGACGAACTCTCCTTCATGGCCGGCAGCGGCGAAGTGCGGATGACCGGCAACGTGAAGGTGCAAGTGAAGGACAAGCTCGGCCGCATCGAGTCCGAACTGACCACGGCCACCATGAAGTACAAGATCGACGCCAGCGCTATCGGCGGCGCGCTGAAGCCGTAAATTGGGAGGGTCCGCTCGCTCCGCCCGCGGACCCCAC